>NZ_JBMBTE010000010.1:0-82972 GCF_048897285.1 Rhodococcus sp. O3 | reverse complement strand
CAGGTCGGCGACGGTGAGCTGCTCGGAATCGCCGGGCTGCGCGGCCCTGCGGTTGCGGCCTTCGGTCCGGCGCGACGGCGTCTCGGGAGCACTGTGCCGTCGGTGCGGCTGGTCGGGATCGTGCCGCTCCACACGGCCGGGGTGCGCGATCGGACGTTCCCAGGGAGCGCGAGAGTCGGGCAGGCCCGAGTCGTGCTCCTCACCCACCGATCCCTCGCCTCTCCGCGGATGTTCCGCTTCTCGTTGCATCCGCCGTGCCGGCGACCCCGTCATGATACTGACCGTCGAGTATTGCATCGAGGTGTCCGGCGGGATGTTCGCTGTTTCCCCCGGTTCCCGGCGCGATCAGCCGCCCGAATGTGACTGCGCGATCAGCCGCCCGAATGCATCATGTCGGCGCCGGCGGGCACGAGGGTGTCCTCCGGGTCGTCGAGCCAGCCGTCGGGCAGGGCCACCGCACTGGGCGAGCCCTGGCGGCCGCGGGGCCCCTCGGCGTCCTTCGGGAACGGAACGTCGGGATCGAGGCGGCCGAGCAGATCGTCGAGTTCGGCGAGGCTCGAGACACGCGCGAGCCCGTTGCGCAGATCGGATCCGGCGGGGAACCCGCGCATGTACCAGGCGATGTGCTTGCGGATCTCCCGCATGCCCTTGTCCTCACCGTGGTGATCGGCGAGCAGCCGGGCATGACGCCGCATGATCTGCGCGACCTCCCCGAGCGTCGGGGGAGTGGGGATCTCCCGGCCGTTCAGCGCGGCGGACAGTTCCGCGAACAACCACGGGCGGCCGAGGCAGCCGCGGCCGACGACCACGCCGTCGCATCCGGTCTGCTCCATCATCTTCGCGGCGTCGGTGGCGTCGAAGATGTCGCCGTTGCCGAGCACCGGCACGTCGGTGACGTGTTCCTTGAGGCGCGCGATCTCGTTCCAGTCGGCGGTGCCGGAGTACCGCTGTGCCGCGGTACGGGCGTGCAGGGCCACCGCCGCGGCGCCCTCGGCCGCGGCGATGCGCCCGGCGTCGAGGTGGGTGTGATGTTCGTCGTCGATCCCGATGCGGAACTTGACGGTCAAGGGGATGTCGGTGCCCTCGGTCGCCCGGACAGCGGCCGCGACGATCTGGCCGAACAGGCGGCGCTTGTAGGGCAGCGCGGAACCGCCGCCCTTGCGGGTCACCTTCGGGACGGGGCATCCGAAGTTCATGTCGATGTGGTCGGCGAGATTCTCGTCGACGATCATCTTCGCCGCGGCATACGTGATGTCCGGGTCGACCGTGTAGAGCTGTAGCGACCGCGGCGTTTCGGTGGGACCGAAGGTCGTCATGTGCATCGTCACGGGATGGCGTTCGACGAGCGCGCGGGCGGTCACCATCTCGCACACGTACAGGCCCGACGTGCTGCCGGCGCGTTCGAGCTCGAGTTCACGGCACAGGGTGCGGAACGCGACGTTGGTGACCCCGGCCATCGGGGCCAGCACGACCGGACTGTCGAGTTCGAGCGAGCCGATGCGAAGGCGGGACATGCAAACCTCGGAAAGAAACGATGTCGGAAGCAGGGGCGAGATTCCGCCCGAACTGAGCAACTGTGCCCGGCACCGAAATCGTTCGGTACCGGGCACAGGATATCCGGTGGACGCCACCGGCACGGAATCGCCGCGGTCAGACCGCGGCTTCGGCGCGTTCGCGGCGCGCGGCCTCACGGGCCAGCGAGCGGTCGCGCATCTCCTCGAACTTCACGGCCTGACGTTCCAGTTCTTCGAGGAAGGTGCCCAGTTCGTCGAGGGTCTCGGCGCCGTCGGCCCCGAAGTCGCGCTCGAAGATGTTCCACTTGCGCAGCACCGGCTGGACGACCTCGTCCAGGTGCTGGCGCAGGTCGTAGATGCCGTGCTTGGCCATGAGGACGCCGTTGCGGCGGAAGTTCGGCATTCCCGCACCGGGCATCTGGAAGTTCTTCAGGACCTGGGTGATCGCCTGCAGGGTCTGGACGGGCGCGACGTCGAGGGCGGCCTCGCAGATGTTGCGGTAGAAGATCATGTGCAGGTTCTCGTCCGCCGCGATGCGCTGGAGCATCTTGTCGGCGATCGGCTCGTCGCACGCCTTGCCGGTGTTGCGGTGCGAGACCCGGGTGGCGAGCTCCTGGAACGTCACGTACGCGACCGAGTGCAGCATTCCGGTGTCACCGGGCGAGTAGAAGCCGTTGGTCATGTGTTCCATGCGGGCGTTCTCGAGCGCGACCGGATCGACACCGCGGGTCACGACCAGGTAGTCGCGCATGACGATGCCGTGCCGGTTCTCCTCGGCGGTCCAGCGGCCGACCCACGTACCCCACGCGCCGTCGCGCGAGAAGTTCTCGGCGATCTCGCGGTGGTAGGACGGCAGGTTGTCCTCGGTCAGGAGGTTCGTGATCATCGCCGCCTTGGCGACTTCGCCGAGCCGCGACTGTTCGGGATCCCAGTCCTCGCCGCCCATGGCCGCAAAGTTGCGGCCCTCGTCCCACGGCACGTAGTCGTGCGGATGCCAATCCCGCGCCATGGAGAGGTGTCGGTTGACGTTTGCCTCTGCTACGGGCTCCAGCTCGCGCAGTAGCTCCAGCTGAGTCATGACTCGCGTCATTCCGAATTTCCCTCCGTGGTTGATTGACGCACTCCAGCCTACGGCACCGTAAGTTGCGTTCGGACAAACTGTAGGCACGATCGGTGGCGCGCGACTCGTCGTTTCCGATGAGTGCTGCAGATCACATCATGTCCGGTTGGACACGGTACAGGCTCCTGTGGGCGATCCCGATCGCGACGCACGGTGATGCACGGAACGCACGAAAGTCGAGCCGTGACACGGCTCGGGGCGGCGACATCGCGATGCCGCCGCCCCGAGTGGATGTGCTGTGGTCAGCGCTTGCCGCCGCCGAGCAGACCGCCCAGCAGGCCGCCGAGCCCGCCGCCGGCGTTGCCGCCCAGCACGCTGCCGAGAACGTCGCCGAGTGCGCCTGCGCCGCCGGATCCGCCCGCTGCGCTGCCGAGCAGGCCGCCCAGCAGATCGCCGAGGCCGCCCTGGCTCGGAGCCGATGCCGTCGCCGTGGTCGCGCCCTGTCCGCCGCCGGTGAGCTGCTTGGCGATGAACGACAGCACGATCGGCGCGAGGATCGGCAGGAGCTTGGCGACCAGTTCGTTGCCACCGGTGCCGTTGACGCCGCCGAGGGTGCTGATGACCTGGTCCTTGTTGTCGCCGAACACGTTGGCGACGATCTTGCTGCCGTCCTCGGTGTCCACGTCGGCCACGTTCACGCCGCCGTCGACGAGGTCGCTGGAGTGGTTGTCCAGGGCCGAGAGCAGCGAGGCGGCACCGGCCGGATCCTTCGCGTTGGCGTCGAGACCACCGACGAGGGTCGGCAGCGCGGCGCGCACGGCCGTCTCCGCAGTCTGCTGGTCCACGCCGAGCCGCTCCGCGATCTGAGCGACAGGAATCTGGGAGAGAAGGTCGTCGAGAGTTGCCATGAGAACCTGTCTGGGTAAGGGGCGCTCCAGGATGCGATTTGCCCGTTGTGGCGAAGCCTAACCAGTCGTTCCGCGTCAGCCGTGCAAATTCGGCGCGCGTCGTTCGTGTGCCGATTGTCCGTTCTCGGTCACACGCCGGACTGCGCTGTGGGCCTGCGCACGGAGAGCAGGCCGCAGAGCAGCGCGACCACCGTTCCGCTCAGGAGAAGGACGAATCCGTTCTGGTTCGTGAGTACGGTGCTGTGGTTGTCCCGGATGTACTCGCCGAACGACTGCTGCACCCGCACCGCCAGCACGACGACGACCGCGGTGCCGAGGATCGCGCCTGCCCAGGCGGCCGCGACCGAGTCGAACAGTGCCGCGACCAGCAGCAGGATCGCGGCTGCGGCCAACGGCAGTGCGAGGGACAGGTGCAACGGCAGATCGGGGCCGGCGAGCGCGCTCAGTTCGCCGCCCTCGAATCCGTCCCGCAGCGAGGCGAGTGGAATCTCGGTTGCCCGCACGCCTCCGACGACGGGAAGGAACGTCCCGATCCCCACTGCGATTGCGGACAGGAACAGACCAAGGTCGACGAAACTCCGCATGCCACTCCCATCGATCGTCGGATCGTTTCCGTGAGCGACCACACGGTATCCAAATTCGGCGCCGATTCCCGGATGAAAGGCGGGGCCGCGCCGTGATCCGTAGGGTGGAATACGCACGAAACGGGCAGAGGGAAGGTGCGACATGTCGGACGAGACGCTCGAATCCGGGGTCGCCCGGACCGGCGCGCCGAAGTGGGTGAAGAGGACCGCGTGGGTGTTGCTGGCGCTGGTGGCCCTGGTCGTCCTCTACTTCGTCCTCGCGGCGTTCGTGCCCCGCTGGTGGGCCCAGCGGATCGCGGGCCTCGCCGACGGTGGAATGGTGAGGGGAACGTTGTGGGGCCTGATGTTCGGCTTCCTGTGCACGTTCGTGCCGCTGGCGTTGTTGTCGTGGGTGTGGCGCGTGCGCGACTGGCGGTATCACCGTGGCCTGCAGATCGTGCTCGCGATCGTCGCGCTCCTGGTTGCCGTGCCGAATCTGATGACTCTCAGCATCGTCCTCGGAGGCGGCAACGCGGCCCACGCGGGTCAGCGCATCCTCGATGTGGACGGTCCCGGCTTCCGGGGTGCGTCTCTGATCGGTGCGATCCTCGGGACCCTGGTGTTCGTGATCGCCGCCGTCGTGAGCATGCGTCACCGCAAGCGCGACGAGGAACTGCGACGCGCACGTGGCGAACTGGAACTGCAGCGTGCGGAGAAGGAAGCGGCAGCCGAGCGGGAAGCACGGGAGCTGGAGCAGAGGAGAAAGTCCGACGCGGCGGACTGATCGGATCAGCCCGCCACGTCTCGGTGCCCCCAGTAGGGCTCGAACCTACGACCTGCGGATTAAAAGTCCGTAGCTCTACCAACTGAGCTATAGGGGCGTGGGCGCACAGTGTAACCACATAGTGCCGCGCGGGGGTATCCGGTAACCGAAACTGTGTCGGTGGCTCGGATGCTCACCCCCTGCGCCGCACCCGAGCCGTGAAAAATCGTACCACTGGGTGTGTTCTCGCAGCACAGCCGTGCGGGACCGTTTGCGCTGCTACGTGCGGGTGCGGCGGCAATATCCGGAGGACGTCTACAGTTGTCCGCGGGGGCAGACTATTGAGGGGGGCGGTCAGGTTCGGAGGCTTCACCCCATGGCACCACCTCAACAGGAACGCGCGAGGCGCACGCGGGCAGCGATCGTGGAATCCGCTGCGGCGGAGTTCTCCAAGCGCGGCTACGCGGCGGCGTCGATCAACACGATTCTCGAGCATTCGAACGCCACCAAGGGCGCCATGTACTTCCACTTCGACTCGAAGGAAGCGCTCGCCCGTGCCGTGCTCGAGGAAGGGCTCGTGCGATACCGGGCGCTCGTCGACCGGTGGGTGCAGGCCCCCGGGCTCGATCCGTTCGAGCGCCTGCACGGCATGGTCACCGAACTCGCGGACGCCCTGCAACGGGACGTCATCATCCGCGCCGAGTTCAAGCTCGTGATCGAGCCGGAGTTCGAATCCGAGGCACGGTTGCGGGGCGGCTCCGTGTGGGGGACGGCCGGGTATCGCCTCGCGGAGGAGGCGCAGCGCGAAGGGCTTTTCCGGCCGGGTGCCGACATCCGGCGCTTCATCGAGGTGATCGGTGCGGCGCTGGCGGGGCAGCGGTACATGACCGACCTGACGGCGTCCGATGTCGACGTGCGCGGACGGTTCGAGATGTGCCTGGAGGTTCCGCTCGAGGCGATGGCGTCGCAGGAATGGCTCGACCGGTGGCACCGGGAGGGTTGGCCGGACGCTGCGCAACCCCCGCAATAGAGCCTGTGACCTGCCGATTTGTGAATCGGGAAAGCGGTGTCCTAAGCTATCCAAGCTCCCAACGGAACACGAACGCCGTTGAGGGTGCGGGTCGGAGCAATCCGGTCTGGGCCCCCTTCGTCTAGCGGCCTAGGACGCCGCCCTTTCAAGGCGGTAGCGCGGGTTCGAATCCCGTAGGGGGTACTCTTCGGTGCAGACCGAAGAGCGCAGTACAAATGAAGAATGATCTGGCCCTGTGGCGCAGTTGGTTAGCGCGCCGCCCTGTCACGGCGGAGGTCGCGGGTTCGAGTCCCGTCAGGGTCGCAGAGAAAATGCGATTGGCATTCGGTTCGGGTGCCGTCCCGGCCAGGTAGCTCAGTTGGTACGAGCGTCCGCCTGAAAAGCGGAAGGTCGCCGGTTCGATCCCGGCCCTGGCCACCAACACAATTCAATACTTCGGACCCACCGTTCGCGGTGGGTCCTGCTGTGAGAATCCGTCAGGGTTCTTTCATGGCCCTGTGGCGCAGTTGGTTAGCGCGCCGCCCTGTCACGGCGGAGGTCGCGGGTTCGAGTCCCGTCAGGGTCGCTTCAGGCGAAGGCCCGGTATCGATGAGATACCGGGCCTTCGTCGTATACCGTTACTGATCTTCCGAAAGTATCCGGGCGGTCCCAGGGTCGTGACCTCGAACAAGAACATGTTCTAGAGTGGTGCGATCTTGGTCGGACGCCGCCGGCGACGAGGAACGAGGTGACCGTGCGAATTGCTCTCCTGTCGTACCGGAGTAAGCCGCACTGCGGCGGGCAGGGTGTCTACGTCCGGCACCTGAGCCGTGAACTGGCCGCCCTCGGACACGACGTCGAAGTGTTCTCCGGCCAGCCGTACCCGGACCTCGACCCCGGCGTCACCCTCACGAAGGTCCCCAGCCTCGACCTCTACCGCGACGACGACCCCTTCCGCACCCCGAAACCCCGGGAGTTCCGTGACCTCGTTGACGTCCTGGAGGTCGCGACCATGTGGACCGCGGGCTTCCCCGAGCCGCTCACGTTCAGCCTGCGGGCGGCGAAACTCCTCCGCGCACGGGCCGGCGAATTCGACGTCGTGCACGACAACCAGTGCCTCGGGTACGGCCTGCTCCGCATCGCCGACGCCGGACTTCCCCTCGTCGCGACGATCCACCATCCCATCACCCGCGACCGCGAACTCGATCTCGCGCAGGCCACCACGTGGCGCCGCAAACTGACCCTGCGCCGCTGGTACGGCTTCCTGCGCATGCAGGCACGGGTGGCCCGCCGGATCGGGACACTGCTCACCGTGTCCGAGTCCTCGGCCGACGACATCCGCGCGGCGTTCGACGTCGACCCGGAAAGCCTGCACACGATCCCGCTCGGCGTCGACACCGAACTGTTCGCCCCTCCGGCCGGCACCCGGGTGCCGGGACGCATCGTGTGCGTGGCGAGCGCCGACGCGCCGCTCAAGGGCGTGTCGACGCTGCTCGGCGCCGTCGCCAAGCTGCGGACCGAGCGCACCGTCGAGCTGGTGCTCGTCTCGAAGCTCGCCGAAGGCGGCGTCACCGCCCGGCTCATCGACGAACTCGGCATCGGGGACATCGTGCGCACCGTGTCGGGCATCGACGACGCCGAGCTGGCTGCGCTCCTCGGTTCCGCCGAGATCGCCGCGGTCCCGTCGCTCTACGAAGGCTTCTCGCTACCCGCGGTGGAAGCCATGGCGTGCGGGACACCGCTCGTCGCGAGCCGTGCCGGCGCGATCCCCGAGGTCGTCGGTGATGCCGGTGTGCTCGTTCCCCCCGGTGACGGCGAGCAACTCGCGGCGGCGCTCGCGGCGCTGTTCGACGACCCGGCCGAACGGGACCGGCTCGGTGCGGCTGCCCGGCAACGGGTCCTCGACCGGTACAGCTGGTCGGCGGTGGCCGCCCAGACCGCACGCGTCTACGACGACGCGATTGCAGCGCAGACACGAAAGGCGAACCACTGATGCTGACCGTCGATTTCGACCGTCTCGGAGTTGCGCCCGGCCATCGCGCCATCGATATCGGCGCGGGCGCCGGCCGGCACTCCTTCGAGCTGTACCGGCGCGGGGCGGACGTCGTCGCGTTCGACCGGAGCGCGGACGACATGAAAGCGGTCGCCGAGATGTTCGCGGCGATGGAACTCGAGGGCGAGGTTCCCGCCGGGGCACACGCGCGCGCCGAAGTGGGTGATGCGCTGGAATTGCCGTACGACGACGAGACGTTCGACGTGGTGCTCATCTCCGAGGTGCTCGAGCACGTGCCGCAGGACGTGCGCGCGATCGAGGAGTTCACCCGCGTGCTCAAGCCGGGCGGGGTCGCGGCGATCACGGTGCCGCGCTGGTTCCCCGAGAAGATCTGCTGGGCACTATCCGATGCCTATCACGAGGTCGAGGGCGGGCACATCCGCATCTACAAGGCCGACGAACTCGCCGCCAAGCTCACCGCGGCGGGCCTGAAGATTCGCGGTCGGGACCATGCACATGCCCTGCACGCGCCGTACTGGTGGCTCAAGTGCGCGGTCGGCGTCGACAACGACGATCACGTGCTGACGAAGGCGTATCACAAGCTGCTCGTGTGGGATCTGATGCACAAGCCGTGGCTCACCCGCACCCTCGAGTCGGTCCTCGACCCGATCATGGGAAAGAGCGTGGTCTTCTACGTCGAGAAGCCGGTAGTCCCCGTTGCGGCGCGCTGACAGGGGCGCACCAGCGGCTCCGTCGGTGCCGGGCGTGCTCTCCGCACAGGAGTGCCTCCGCACCGGGCACGCCATCGCCGACATGCAGGAGCCCTCGGGAGCGATCCCGTGGTTCCCGGGCGGGCACACCGATCCGTGGGACCACATCGAATCCGCGATGGCGCTGACCGTGACCGGACTGCGCGAGGAGGCCGAGGCCGCGTTCGAGTGGTCGCGGCGTACCCAGCGCGCGGACGGGTCGTGGCCGATGCAGTTCCGCGGCGACACGATCGAAAACGCCGACTCCGACAGCAATTTCGCGGCGTACATCGCCGTCGGGGTGTGGCATCACCATCTCGTCACCGGCGATATGCGCTTCGTCGAGCACATGTGGCCGACGGTGAAGGACGCACTCGAACATGTGCTGTCCATGCAGGCGCCCGGCGGTGAGATCTTCTGGGCCCGAGGCGAATCCGGTATCGCGGCGGAAGCCCTCCTCACCGGGTGTTCGAGCATCCATCACGGTTTCCGGTGTGCGTTGCGTCTTTCGGAGGTCGTGGGTGATCCGCAGCCGGAGTGGGAGTTCGCGCTGTACCGCCTCGGGCACGCGCTGCGGCGGCACCCGGAGGTGTTCGCCCCCAAGCCGGAATACTCGATGGACTGGTACTACCCGGTCCTCGGGGGCGCTGTGCGCGGAACCGTTGCACACGAACGCATCCGGGAACGCTGGAACGACTTCGTGGTGGACGGGCTGGGCATCCGGTGCGTCGATCACAAACCGTGGGTGACGGGCGCCGAGACGTGCGAGCTGGTGCTGGCCCTCGACGCGCTCGGAAGCAACACGCGCGCAAAGGAACTGTTCGCGGCGATGCAGCACCTGCGCGACCCCGACGGATCGTACTGGACCGGACTGGTCTTCACTGACGGCAAACGCTGGCCGGTGGAGAAGAGTTCGTGGACGAGCGCTGCGGTGATCCTCGCCGCCGACGCGCTCTCTCGCACCACCGGTGGCAGCGGACTGTTCCGTGACGCGGCGGCACCTGCGGAATTGGTGGGTGCCGACCGCTGCAGCGAAGGCTGCGGCGTCCGCGTCTGACACCGACCCGTCCGACATAGGCCGACGGAAACGACAGCCGCGCGGTGTATGCCCCGCGCCCCTGCCTTTCTCGTCGGTGAACGGTCACGGACTACGCGCCGGGCAGGACCCCCACCGTGCCGCCGGTGCGTTCGAGAACCCGCAGCGACCCCGTCACCGACACCTCGGTGAACTCGCCGCTGTCGAGTGCGCGGCAGTAGATCTCGTACGGGGGACGGCCGCCGTCGGCGGGGTCGGGGAACACGTCGTGGATGATCAGGGCGCCGCCGACGCGCACCCACCGGGCCCAGCCCTCGTAGTCCGCCTGCGCGGCCGCGCTGCTGTGACCGCCGTCGATGAAAACGAACGACGCCGGGGTGCGCCAGAACCCGGCGACCTGTGCGGAGGCGCCGATCACCGCGACGACGTGCGTTTCGAGGTCGGCGTCGGCGAGTGTGTGCCGGAGACGTCCGGCCGTGTCGAGCAGGCCGGTATGGGGGTCGACGAGCGTCTCGTCGTGGTACTCCCAACCGGGTTGGTGTTCTTCCGACCCGTGGTGGTGGTCGACGGTGACGATCGTTCCGCCGGTCGCCTTCGCGGCCGCACCGAGGTACACCGTCGAGCGCCCGCAGTAGGTGCCGATCTCGACACCCACCCCGTCGCCGAGATAGCGCACCGCCGCGTCGTGCAGCGCCGTGCCCTCGTCCTCCGGCATGAAACCCGGTGTTGCCTCGGCAATTTCGACCATCTCGCGTGGCAGGGTGGTGCGGGTCATCGGCACAGTCTCCGTTCGCTGGATTGCTGTTCGGTGGCTCACACTACCGACGGCGGCGACGGCGCGGAACCACCGTCCCGCGGATCGCGCAGCGGCAGACTTCGCTCATGGACCGGGACGACGCCTCCGACGGTGATCCGGCGTGGCTGGGCGTCGACGTGGACGCCGGCACCGCCCGTTTCGCGCCCCCGCGTCCGTAGCACGAGCCGGATCTACGAGGCGGTGATGGACGGGAACGTCCAACTCCCGTCGAGGATTTCCGGCCGCGGCCGGTAGAGCCGCACGAGGTAGTTCCAGCCGTCGGTGATCGGAATGCTGTTGGGAGCACGATTGGCGTTGCCGAACCGGACGGTGACCGAACCGTCGTCGTTCGGGACGCCGGTGATGTTGTTGACGCTGTAGGCGCCGCGGTCGTTCGGTTCGAAGTATCCCTCGGCGTTGTACACCGAGAGGGACCAGAATCCGTCGACGGGAACATCGCGCACCGTCAGCTCGTACTCGCCGACCGGCAGTCCCGGATCGACGCCGATGTAGGTCGCTTCCTCGGTCGGTAGTCCACCCCAGCCTGCGGCGGTGCCGATCAGGTGGCGGACGGGATCGACCCGGTCCTCGGAACCGAACGTCCGGTCGAACGTGGTCAGGCCGCGCGCCAGGTCGAGCAGCGCCTTCCGGGTCGCGTCGAGGCCGGCCGTGTCGTAGTCGGGAGACGTGAACGGGATCGCCGAGGGCGCGTCGATGCGGAACCGGTCCTGGAGTTCGGTCGCCGCACGCACATCGTCCGCGTCGGCCGGATCGGCCAGGATCCGGACCGCGACGGTGACATACGCCGTGGGGAAGTCGCCGGGATCGAGGCGGTAGTCGCCGGGATCGTGCAGGATCCGGTTCACGTAGTGGTCCTGGTCGACGATCATCACCGAGGCGTACCGGCGGCCACAATCGGGAACGGTGACGACCGCACCGGCCGAGACGTCGACGACCGCGAAGCTGTAGAGCGTGTCGCGGTTCAGCCGGATCACCGTCTGGTGTTCGACCGACGCCGCTTCGCGATTGTGGCGCAGCACGTTGACTCCGCCGCAGTCCCGCTGGAGGTCGGAGAACATCCGATCCGTTTCCGCACGAACGAAGTTGTCCACATTCACCGGAATGCCCGTCATGTCGGGGAGCCTAGCGGCGTCGTCACCGTCCCGGGGGGTGAAACGCCCACCGTTTCCGGTGTGCCGGAACGGTGGGCGTAGCAATCACGAGCGGGTGGCAGCCCTTCGCTGATGCAACACCTTGCCGACGGCCGTGTCCAGCTTGGTGCCGAGCGGCCAGCCGACGTAGTGGCACAGAAACAAGGCGATCTCCCGCAGCTGCTCTTCGTCGAGCTCCTCGTTCTGCAGCGCTGCGCCGATCTGGATCTCGGCGATGTCGGTCAGGCCCTGCGCGGTCAGCGCACCCAGGAGCAGCAGCCGGCGATCCCGGATGCTCAATCCGGGGCGGGTCCAGATCTCCCCGAACAGGTGGTCGGCGGTGTAGGCGAAGTGATCGCCCGGCCCGTCCTGCATCTCCCAGCCGTAGACCTTCGACATCATGTCGAGGCCCCGCTGCCGTCGTTCGTCGGTCACGCGTTCTCCTTCATCGAACGTTGTTGTGCCAGTTCGCCGGGACCGACACCGAGCCCGGTGCCGAGATCGGCGAGGGCCCGGGTGCCGAGCGGCAGTTCGACGCCCAGCCGCTCACCCAGTTCCAGCGCCAGCGTCAGGTCCTTCTCGCCCAGCGACCGCGCGTGCGCGAGGATCGGGAACCACGGATCGTCCGGCGCCAGCGCAGCTGTGGTGTCGCGCAACATGATCGCTCCGGCGCCGCCGGTGATGGTGTCGGTGTGCCGTACCACCTTGCCGAGCGCGGTGATATCGAGCCCGGCGGCCTCGGCCAGTCGCTGGGCTTCCGCGGCCGCGTTGAACGAGATGAAGTGCAACAGGTTGCGTGCCAGCTTCATTCGCGTTCCCGCTCCGACCGGACCGGCGTGGACGACGAGACCGGCCCACGTGCCGAACGGTTCGCGGACCTTCTCGAACGCCTCATCGTCCGCGCCGACCATCACGGCCAGCGTGCCCTTCGCGGCACCGACTGCACCACCGGAGACCGGGGCATCGACCAATTGGACGCCCCGTTCGGTGCAGACGGCGGCGAGGTCGACGGCGGTGGTGTCGGAGATCGTCGAGTGCACGGCGACGACGGTGCCGGGCCGCGCGGTCGACAGCAGACCGTCGGGTCCGGCGACGACCTCGCGCACCTGCGCGTCGTCGAGCACCGTCACGGAGATGACGTCGCACGTGGCGGCCAGCTCCGCAGCACTTCCGGCGGCGGTCGCGCCGGCGGCGGTGAACGGTTCGACCGCTTCGGGACGCATGTCGAGCACCGTCAGTCCACCGGGCCAGTCGAGGAGCCGCTTGGCCATCGGCGCCCCCATGTTGCCCAGGCCGATGTAGCCGACGGACACGTCGGAAGGCGCGGTCACGACCGGATCACCTGCCCGCCGTCGACATTGAAGATCTGCCCCGTCACCCAGCCGGCCTCGTCGGACAGCAGGAACAGGCACATACCGACCAGGTCCTCGGGCGTGCCCATCCGCTTGAGCGGCAGCCTGCCGACCATGTCCGCCACCATGTTGCCGGGCGTGACGGTGCGGGTGGCCTCGGTGTCGATCGGCCCGGGGGCGATCGCGTTGATGCGAATGTTGTTGCCGCCGAGTTCGACCGCGAGCTGCTGGGTCAGACCGTTGACGCCGACCTTGGCCAGGCCGTAGAACCCCGAGTAGAGCCACGCGGCGGTCGACGACTGGTTGACGATCGAGCCGCCCTTCTTCCTCATGTGCGGCCACACGGCGCGCGTGACATTGAGTGCGCCGTCCAGGTTCACGCTCATGAACTTCTTGTAGTAGTCCCACGGCACCGTGAGCAGCAGGTCCAGTTTCATGCCGCCGTAGATCGCGGCGTTGTTGACCAGATGGTCGATCCCGCCGAACGTCTCGACGGTCCGGGCGGCGAGTTCGGTGGCCGAGTCCGGGTCGGCGACGTCGACGGGCAGGAAGACGGCGCTGCCGCCGTCCGCGACGATCTGTTTGGCAACCTGTTCACCGGCCTCGGCGTTGAGGTCGGCGACCACCACGTTCGCGCCCTCGGCGGCGAGCGCCCGGGCGTAGGCCTCGCCGATTCCCTGCGCACCACCCGTGACGATGGCGGTTCGATCGGTGAAACGTCCCATGTCGTGAACCTTTCTAGGACGCCGCGGGTTCCGCGACGAGCTTGGTCTCCAGGTATTCCTCGAAGCCGGCCACACCCATTTCGCGGCCGATTCCGGATTGCTTGTAGCCGCCGAAGGGCGCGTCGGCGGCGTACCAGATGCCGCCGTTGACACCGAGGGTGCCGGTGCGGATCCCGGCGACGACACGGGCGACACGGTCCTGGTCGGTGCCCCACACCGAGCCGGACAGGCCGTAGGGCGAGTCGTTGGCGATGCGCACGGCGTCGTCGTCGCCGTCGTGCGGCAGGATCACCAGGACGGGACCGAAGATCTCCTCCTGGGCGACGCGGGCGCCGTTGTCCAGGCCCGCGATCAGGGTCGGTTCGACGAAGAAGCCCTTGTCACGTTCGGTGGGGCGGCCACCGCCGACGACGATCGTGCCGCCCTCCTCGACCGCGAGCTTCAGGTAGCCCTCGACGCGGTCACGCTGGCGAGCGGAAATCAGTGGACCGCAGACGGTTCCCGGTTCGTTCGGATTGCCCGGGCGGATGCCGCGCAGCGCTTTCGCGGTGAGTTCGACGGCCTCGTCGTAGCGTTCGCGGGGGACGACGAGGCGGGTGGTGATCGCACACCCCTGCCCGGCGTGCGTGCACACGGTGAACGCGGCGATCGCGCAGGCGCCGTTCAGGTCGGCGTCGTCGAGGACCACGAATGCGGACTTGCCCCCGAGTTCGAGGAAGACCTTCTTGAGCGTCTCGGCGGCCGCGCGCATGACTGCCTTGCCGGTCGCGGTCGAGCCGGTGAAGGAGACGAGGTCGACGCGCGGGTCGGCGGCGAGTTGGGCGCCGACCGAATGGTCGCTCGACGTCACGATGTTCACCACGCCCGGCGGGATGTCGGTCTCCTCGGCGATGACCTTGCCGACCAACGCTGCGCACCACGGGGTGTCGGGTGCGGGCTTGAGGACGACGGTGTTGCCGGCAGCGAGCGCGGGGCCGATCTTGGCGAAGTTGATCTGGTGCGGGAAGTTCCACGGCGTGATCGCCCCGACGACACCGACGGCTTCCTTGAGCAGGTAGCGGTGCGTCGGGATGCCCATGGGGCTCGCGTTGCCGAGATCCTGCTTCCATTCGTACTTCTCGGCGAGATCGGCGAACCACAGCAGGTCGTCCACGGGACCCTCGAGATGTGCGGCGGAGGTGAGGAATCGGGGCGCGCCGACCTCGGCGATGGTGATCTCGCGCAGTTCCTCGATGTGTCCGCGCAATGCGTCGCGCAACTGGCGCAGGCAGCGTGCGCGGAAGGCGTGGTCGCGGGACCAGTCGGTGGTGTCGAAGGCCTGCCGGGCGGCGGCGATGGCCGCGTCCATGTCGGCGGCGGTGCCGTCGGCGGCGTAGCCGAGCGTTTCCTCGGTCGCGGGATCGACGGTCTCGAAGGTGCCCCCGGAGCCGGGGACGAGTTTGCCGTCGATCAACAGGGGAGAGCTGTCGGTCGGGCTGTTCCTGGGGCGCAGGGCCATGGTGGTGCTCCCGTTCTGGCGGTTCGGTGGCAGACGTCGGTCGACGTGGAGCGTGTGACGGTCCTCATAATCTGGACACTTGTCTGGACTATAGTTCGGTCGGATGCGCGGTGCAATATCGCGCCGGAGGGGAGGGCGAGATGTCGGATCGAGCGGCGATCGTGACCGGAGCTAGCCGGGGTATCGGCCGGGCGGTGGCGCTCGAGCTGGCCGGTGCCGGTACGGCCGTGGTGGTCAACGGGCGCGCCGAGGACGCGGTGCGCGACACGGTCGCGGAGATCGAATCCGCAGGTGGGCGCGCTGTCGGGATCGCCGGATCGGCCGCGGCGCCGGGCGTGGCCGAGGCATTGCTCGCCGCCGCGCTCGACGAATTCGGCGACGTCGACGCCCTCATCAACTGTGCCGGCATCGCCGAGCCCGTCGGCTCGTCGATCCTGTCGGTGACCGACGAACAGTGGCACGAACTGCTCGACGCCCACTTGACAGGCACGTTCCGAACCTGCCGCACCTCGTGGCACGCGGCGGCGGCGCGATCGTCAACACGAGTTCGTTCGCCTTCCTCGGCGACTACGGCGGTACCGGCTATCCGGCGGGCAAGGGCGCGGTCAACAGCCTCACCCTGGCGATCGCCGCGGAGCTGCGCGAACACGGGGTCCGCGCCAATGCGGTGTGCCCGGGTGCACGGACGCGGCTGTCGACGGGTGACGAGTACGAACGGCAGATCGAGCAACTCCACAGCCGGGGCCTGCTCGACGACGTGAGTTATCAGGGCTCGCTCGACCCGGCGCCGCCCGAGTACGTCGCCCGGCTCTACGCCTATCTCGTCGACGAACGGTCGGCCGGGGTCACCGGCGAGATCCTCACCGGCTCGGGATGTTTCGTCGGGCGCTTCCCGCGGCCGCAGCCGAGCCTGCTGGCGTGGCGCGACCACAGGGCCGAGCCGCCGTGGACGATCGAGGAGATCGCGGGATTCGTCGGAGGATGGCCGGGGTCAGTCGCGGGACGGTGACGCGGTGATCGACGCCAGCGCGCTGTCCACCACCTTGTCGAAGATGCGGTCGAGATCCATCTCGTCGCCGAGGAAGCCGGTTCCCTCGATCATCGCGAATCCGTGCACCGCGGCGAACAGCGCGACCGCGGTGTCGAGCGAATCCTCCTCGGGGACACCGCACGAGACGAGCATCGCACGCAGCGCGCTGTTCGCGTCGAGTGCCGAGGCGATGAGTGCGGCACGGTCGATCGGGGCGGCGGTGAGGGCTTCGTAGCGACGGTGATTCGTGACCGTCCACGACCGGTACGTCGCGATGAGGTGCCGCAGTCCGTCGATTCCGCTGCGGCCCATGGCTTCTTCGCGCAACCGGTCGCCGAGGGCGATCATCGTCCGGATCTGGACCTCGGACCGGACGTCGTCGAGACCGCGGACGTGGTTGTACAGCGACGCGCCGACGACGCCCACCCGGTTCGCGAGGGTGCTCATCGTCAACTGCTGCCACCCGTGTTCGTCGACGACGGCGAGTGCGGCGTCGATCACCTTGTCGCGGGTGAGCGTCCGGCGCCGGACCGGGCGTTCGTTGTCACGTGCCATAAAGCGATCTTAGGGGTCTTCCATTCCAAACGAATATGAGTAGTTTGTAAACGAGAGACATTCGTTTCCTGCTTCCACGACACCCGAGGTAACCCCCATGACGGCGTCACGTACCGATCTCAAGAACCCGGACGTCTACGCGAAGAAAATGCCGCACGACGCATTCGACGACATCCGGCACCGATGTCCGGTGCACTGGCAACCCGAGGACGACGGTCCCGGCTACTGGGCGCTGACCCGGCACGCCGACGTCACGGCGGTCTCCCGTGACAGCGCCACCTTCTCCTCCGCACTCGGTACCACGCAGATCGACGAGTTCGACGAGGAGACCCGGCTCAAGCAGGCCGCCATGCTCATCAATCTCGATCCGCCCGAGCACACCCGGCTCCGCCAGCTCGTCAGCCGCGGATTCACCCCGCGGGTCGTCAAGCAGCTGGAAGGGCGCATCCGTGACATCTGCGAACGCACCGTCGACGAGCTGATCGAGGCCGGTCGGGACGGCGCGATCGTGGACTTCGTGCCGCTGGCCTCCGCGCCGCTGCCGCTCGAGGTGATCGCGGCGCTGCTCGGCGCGCCCGCCGAGGACGTGGGCAAGCTGTACGACTGGTCCAACCGGATGATCGGCTGGGACGACCCCGAGTACGGCAGCACCCAGGCGGACGGCGAACTCGCCGCCGCCGAGATCTTCCTGTACGCCAACGAGATCGCCGCCCGGCGCCGGGCCGAGCCGCAGGACGACATCGTGTCCGCGCTGGTCCGGCCGGACGAGCACGGAGACACGCTCACCGAGATCGAGTTCTGCATGTTCTTCGTGCTGCTCGTCATCGCGGGCAACGAGACCACGCGCAACGCGATCACCGGCGGCATGCAGGCGTTCATGGACCATCCCGACCAGTGGCGGCGATTGCAGCACGATCCCGGACTCGTCCCGAGTGCGGTCGAGGAGATCCTGCGCTGGGTGAGCCCGGTGATCGGCTTCCGCCGCACCCCCACCTGCCCGGCGACGATCGGGGAGCAGTCCGTGGAGCGCGGGGACAAGGTCGTCCTGTACTACCCGGCCGCGAACCGCGACGGCGACGTCTTCGAGGAACCGCACCGCTTCGACATCGGACGCGAGCGCAATCCGCACGTTGCGTTCGGCGGCACCGGCGTGCACTTCTGCCTCGGCGCACATCTGGCCAGGCTCGAACTGAAGGTGATGTTCGAGACGCTCGCCCGGCGCCTCGATCGCGTCGAGCCGGCCGGACCGGCGCGACGACTGCGCTCGAACTTCGTCAACGGTGTGAAGGCGATGCCGGTGCGTATCCACCCGCGGCAGGACTGATTTCGTGCGTACGGCCCTGATCGGGCATTGCCGCCACGGGGTCGCCGTAGTAATGTCCAGACACGTGTCCAGAAATGTGAATCTCGAATCCACACGCCGGCGCCTCACCGAGAAGCAGGCAGACACCGTGGACCGCCTCACCCGCGCTGCGGTCGAGGTGCTCCGGGAGGAGGGATTCGCAGGTCTGACCGTACGCACCGTCGCCTCGAGGGCGGGGGTCGCGCCCGCCACCGCCTACACCTACTTCTCGTCCAAGGAGCACCTCGTCGCCGAGGTGTTCTGGCGCCGGCTCGCCGCCACTCCCGAACCCGCCGACATCGTCGGCAGCACCGCCGACCGGGTGTGCGCCGTGCTGCGCAACATCGCCATGCTCATGGACGACGAACCCGAACTCGCCGGGGCCGTGACCAGCGCACTGCTCGGCCGCGACCCCGACGTCGAACACCTGCGCGGCCGCATCGGCCTCGACATCCGGGACCGGCTGTCGGCCGCCCTGGGTCCGGACGGCGACCCGAATGTCCTCGAAGCCCTCGAACTGCTCTACGCAGGTGCGCTCGTCCGCGCCGGAATGGGTTACGGCACCTACGCGAAGCTCGCCGATCGGTTGGAAACCTCCGCCAGACTTCTATTGGAGTAGCAATGACTCAGGCCTCGCTCGACACGTCACTGTTCGGGCCGTTGCTGTTCGACCCCTACGACTACGACTTCCACGAAGACCCGTACCCGACCTACCGTCGGCTGCGTGAGGAGGCGCCGCTCTACCGCAACGACGAACTCGGCTTCTGGGCCCTGTCGCGCCACGCGGACGTCATCACCGGATTCCGGGACAACACGAGACTGTCGAGCGCCAACGGTGTTTCGCTCGATCCGTCCGCCTACGGGCCGCACGCCCACAAGGTGATGTCCTTCCTGGCGATGGACGATCCGCGGCACATGCGGATGCGTCAGCTCGTCTCCAAGGGTTTCACGCCCCGCCGCGTCGCCGACATGCAGGAGCGCATCCTCGAGCTCACTCGCGGATATCTCGAACCTACCGTGGAGACAGGAGAATTCGACTGGATCGCCGAGTTCGCCGGTAAGCTGCCGATGGACGTGATCTCCGAACTCATGGGCGTTCCCCAGCAGGACCGCGCCGAGATCCGCCGCCTGGCCGACCTCGTCGTGCACCGCGAGGAGGGCGTGCTCGACGTCCCCGTGGCCGCGATGGAGGCCTCGCTCCACCTCGTCGGCTACTACGCCGACATGCTCACCGAACGTCGTGCCCGCCGCACCGAGGACCTCACCTCGGCGCTGCTCGACGCGGAGATCGACGGTGACCGGCTCACCGACGACGAGATCATCGGGTTCATGTTCCTGATGGTCGTCGCCGGCAACGAGACCACCACCAAACTGCTCGGCAACGCCCTCTACTGGGGCGCGGTCAACAAGGACGAGGCGGCGCGGGTGCTGCGCGACCCGGAACGCGCACCCGAATGGACCGAGGAAACGCTGCGCTACGACACCTCGAGCCAGATCGTCGCGCGCACCGCCGCCGCGGACATCGACGTGCGCGGCGGCACCATCCGCGAGGGCGACAAGGTGCTGCTGCTCATCGGATCCGCGAACCGCGACTCCGAGGTATTCGAGGACGCCGACGAATACCGCATCGGCCGCGACAGCACCAACAAGCTCGCGAGTTTCGGTGGGGGAGTACACTTCTGCCTCGGTGCTCACCTCGCCCGGCTGGAAGCGAACATCGCGCTCGAACAGTTCGCCCGCCACGTCGCCGACTACGACGTCGATTTCGACCGCTGTGAACGAGTCCACTCCACCAACGTCCGGGGCTTCGCCGCACTGCCCCTGAAAGTGACCCGCCGCCATGCCTAGATTCGAACCCAACCCGGCGCGCCGCCCCGCCGTCGTCAGCGGTGCCTCCTCCGGAATCGGCACCGCCACCGCCTACGCCCTCGCCGAACTCGGGCATCCGGTCGCGCTCGGTGCCCGCCGGGTCGACGAGTGCGAGGCCATCGCCGAGAAGATCCGTGCCGAGGGCGGAGAAGCGATCGCGCACTTCCTCGACGTGTCCTCCACCGAATCCGTCGACGCCTTCGTCACCGCCGCGGAGGCCGCGCACGGGCCCACCGAGATCGTGGTCTCCGGCGCCGGCGACATGGACTTCGCGCTCGTGCACGAAATGGACCCGGACCGTTTCGAATTCCAGGTCGACGTCCATCTCGGCGGCACCCAGCGTCTCGCGCACCGGGTCGTGCCGGGGATGATCGAGCGTGCCCGCGGCGACTTCGTGGTCATCGGCTCCGACTGCGCCGTCGACGCCCGGCCCCGCGCCGGCGCGTACATCGGCGCGAAGACCGGCCTCGAAGCCCTCGTGCGCCAGATGCGGATGGAGCTCGAAGGCACAGGTGTTCGCGCCTCGACGGTGCGTCCCGGCCCGACCCAGACGGCGGCCGGCATGGACCAGCCGGAAGAGGTGGTCGGGCCGCTGCTCGAGGACTGGATCCACTGGGGCCTGGCGCGGCACCCCTACCTCCTGCGGGCCTCCGACATCGCCTCTGCAGTGGTGTCGGTGGTCTCCGTGCCCCGCGGCGCGCACATCGTGCTCGTCGAGGTCCAGCCCGAAGCTCCCCTGCGGAAGAACGAACGGAAGGCCCAGTCATGACCGGTACTGCAACGGCTCCGCTCCGCGTCTCCGGCGGCGAACACGAGCACGGCCACCTCGAGGAACTGCGCACCGACCCCATCGCGCTGATGAAGCGAGTCCGCGAGGAGTGCGGGGACGTCGGCGTCTTCCAGCTCGCCGACAAGAAGGTCGTGCTGCTCTCGGGGGCCGAGGCCAACGAGTTCTTCTTCCGCGCCGCCGACGAGGACCTCGACCAGCAGGCCGCCTATCCGTTCATGAAGCCCGTCTTCGGCGAGGGTGTCGTCTTCGACGCCAGCCCGGAGCGGCGCAAGGAAATGCTGCACAACACGGCGCTGCGCGGCGAGCAGATGAAGGGTCACGCCGCCACCATCGACCGTGAGGTCCAGGACATGATCGCCGGCTGGGGTGACGAGGGCGAGATCGACCTGCTCGAGTTCTTCGCCGAGCTGACCATCTACACCTCGTCCGCCTGCCTGATCGGCAAGAAGTTCCGCGACGAACTCGACGACCGATTCGCGCACCTCTACCACGACCTCGAAAAAGGTACGGACGCACTGGCCTTCGTCGACCCGTACGCGCCGATCGAGAGTTTCCGGCGCCGCGACGAAGCCCGCAAGGGTCTGGTCGCGCTCGTTCAGGAGATCATGAACGGCCGCATCGCGAATCCGCCGCAGGGCAAGGAGGATCGCGACCTGCTCGACGTGCTCGTCTCGATCAAGAACGAGGACGGCACCGAGCGGTTCAGCGCGGACGAGGTCACCGGCATCTTCATCTCGATGATGTTCGCCGGGCACCACACCACCTCCGGCACCGCGGCCTGGGCGCTGATCGAACTGCTGCGCAACCCGGAATACCTGGCGAAGGTCACCGCCGAACTCGACACCCTCTACGCCGACGGTGCGGATGTGAGTTTTCATGCGTTGCGCCAGATCCCGGTCCTGGAGGCGGTGCTCAAGGAAACCCTGCGGCTGCACCCGCCGCTGATCCTGCTGCTGCGGGTCGCGCGGGGTGACTACGAGGTCGGCGGATACCGCATCTTCGACGGCGACCTCGTGGGTGCGACCCCGGCGATCTCCAACCGGATCCCCGAGGACTTCCCGAACCCCGACACCTTCGATCCGGGCCGCTACATCGACCCGAATCAGGAGGACATCGTCAACCGCTGGACATGGATTCCGTTCGGCGCCGGCCGCCATCGGTGCGTGGGCGCCGCGTTCGCGCTCATGCAGCTCAAGGCGATCTTCTCGATCCTGCTGCGCGACTTCGAATTCGAGATGGCACAGCCGGCCGACTCGTACCACAACGATCATTCCAAGATGGTGGTGCAACTCGCGCAGCCGTGCGCAGTGCGGTACCGCCGTCGCGCCCGGAAGTGAGGACACCGTGAAGGTCGAAGCGGATCTCGATCTCTGCCAGGGACACGCCATGTGTTCGATGGAAGCCCCCGACGTCTTCGCGGTCGCGAAGCACGGGTCGGTGGAGATCCTCATGGACACCGTCCCGGAATCGCTGCGCGCCGATGTCGAAGCAGCCGTCAAGTACTGCCCCACCCGAGCCCTGAGCATCGTCGAAGACTGACAGAAGACCGACAAACAGGAGACACCATGGCCCCGTTCGATCGTGCCGAGCTGGACGAGATGATCCAGCGCTGGATCGATGCCAACAAGCGTGCCGAGGCCGACGGAGACTGGAAACCGTTGGCCGACATGTACACCGAGGATGCCACCTACGGCTGGAACTACGGGCCGAAGGAAGAGTTCATGGCCGTCGGCCGCGAGGAGATCCGGGAGCTGGCCCTCGGCCAGGAGATGGACGGCCTCGAAGGCTGGGAGTACCCCTACCAGCAGTTCGTCGTCGACGAACGTACCGGCGACGTGATCGGTCTCTGGAAGCAGATCTCCGACGCCACCCGCGAGGACGGCTCGCACTACACCGTGCAGGGGATCGGTGGCAGCTGGTTCCGGTACGGCGGCAACTTCCAGTGGTCCTGGCAGCGGGATTTCTTCGACTTCGGGAACGTCTCGCACCTGTTCCTCGAGATGATCACCGCCGGAGCGCTGTCCGACGGCATGAACAGGCGCATCGAGCGGTCGATGTCCGGTGAGAAGCTGCCGGGCTGGTATCCGGTGGGGAAGTCCCCGGTTCCGCTGTGGTGAGCACGGGGGACAGAGTGGCCGAATCGTCGTTCGCGGCGCTGTCCCGCCGCGATCTGGCTGTGCTCGTCCCGGAACTGCTGCTGTGCGGGCAGCTCATCGACCGATCCGGGATGGCGCACCTGATCTCGGCGTTCGGCCGCGAGGGCATGGCCGAGGTCGCGATCGAGGAGTGGCAGGCGTCGAGCCCCTGGTACACCAAGCGCATTCAGCGTGCTCTGCGTTTCGAGAACGACGACGTCGAAACGATCTTCAAGGGAATGCAGTTCGACATCGGGGCACCGCCGCAGTTCATGGACTTCCGGTACCGCGTGCACGATCGGAACCACGGCGAGTTCTGGCTCGACCATTGCGGTGCGCTGATGGATGTGGAGCCGCTCGGCGACGAGTACGTCACGGCGATGTGCCACGACATCGAGGACCCCACCTTCGACGCCACTGCCCTCGCCACCAATCCACACGCGCAGGTGCGGCCGATCCACCGGCCTCCGCGGCGGCCCGCGGACCGGCACCCGCACTGCGCGTGGACCGTCGTCATCGACCCGTCGCACGAACCGCCGCCGGTGGAACCGCACACCGAGGCACTCGGCCGGACCGCCGCGGTGGCGGTGGAACTGAGCCCCATCGACCCCGGCGACGAAGGCAATGCGGACTATTCCGGTCCGCTGCTGTCGGACGTGCGTTTCGGCGACTTCTCCCACTCCGCGCTCGTGCGGATCGCCGAGGAGGTGTGCCTGCAGCAGCAGATGCTCACGCTCGGGTTCCTGCTCGGGGTGCGAAAACGGACCGACGAATCCTCGGCCCTGACGATCGCGCGCAAGCAACTCACCGGCATTGCCGGGCTGACCTCCGAACGCATCAGGAACGCGCTCGGTCTGCCGGCCGATCTCGGGGGCCTGGCGACGGTGCTGTCGGTGCACCCGATGCTCGCGCCGCGGCAGTACGTCGACCGCGATATCCGGTTCGACGGGAACCGGCTCGAACTGCGCATCCGGCGCAGCGGGGGAGCGCACACCGACGGTGCCTGGCCGACCCTCGTCGACGGCGAGCACCTCGAAGCGCTGAATGCCCTTGTACGGGGCGTGGATCCGCATTTCAGCGTGCGGATCGTCGCCGAGGACGCCGATGCGCTCGTCGTCGAGGTGATCGTGGAGCCGACGCCCGCGAAGGAATGTGGTGAGGTCGCGATCACCAGGTTCAGCACGGGGTCGAATTTCGTCTTTGCAGATCGAGGAATTCCCTTGCCGCTCACTGTGGTCTGAGCGCGCGACCCGAAAGGATCTCTGCGTGGCCCACAATTTCGCGGACCTGTTCGAACACGCCGTTGATGCGGTGCCGGATCGTGTGGCGCTGATCGTCGGCGACCGTCAGGTCACGTTCCGGGAGCTCGACGCCCGTGCCAACCGGCTCGCCCATCACTTCATCGGCGCCGGGTTCGGCGAGGGCAGCCACATCGGCATCCACCTGCACAACTCGGTCGAAGCCGTCGAAACAGTCTTGGCGGCGTTCAAGATCCGGGCGGTGCCCATCACCGTCAACTACCGCTACACGTCAGACGAACTGGCATACCTGTACGGCAACGCCGATCTCGACGCCCTCGTGTTCCACCGGACCTACGCGCAGGTCGTCGAGGATGTGCTGCCGTCGGTGCCGAAACTGCGGCACAGTCTGGTCGTCGACGACGAGGAGGCAAAGACTTCCTCGTCGTACGAGGACGCGCTCGCCTCGAGCCCACCCGAACGCGGCTTCGCTGCTCGCTCCGGTGACGACCGGTACATCGTCTACACCGGAGGAACCACCGGTCGCCCCAAGGGTGTGGTGTGGCGGCAGGAGGACATCTGGCGTGCACTGGCCGGCGGATCCGACTTCTACAGCGGTGAGCCGGTCCCGGACGAATACCACCAGTCCCGGCTCGGCGCCTCCGCCGCGGAACCGAGCCGGTGGCTGTTGCTGCCGCCGCTCATCCACACCTCTGCTCTGATGACCATGTGCAACTCGCTGTTCTCGGGCAACACGGTGCTGCTCGACCACCATTTCGACGCGCACCGGTCCTGGGAGATCGTGCAGCGGCACCGACCCCAGGTCATGGTCATCACCGGGGACGCGATGGGCCGGCCGCTCGTCGACGCGCTCGTCGGCGGCGGCTACGATCCGACCGGACTCGGCGTGGTGGCCTCCGGTGCCGCACTGTTCTCGCAGTCGGTGAAGGACGCGATGTTCGACGCGATTCCGGGGGTGCTCATCTCCGATTCGGTCGGTTCCTCGGAGACCGGATTCAGTGGGATCGGTATCGCGTCCAAGGGACTCGTGCAGGACGGTGGCCCACGGATCGGTGCGGGCCGGGGCTCGTTGGTCGTCGACGACGACGGTCGTCCGGTCACCCGCGGAGAAGGCTGGCTCGCGAAGAAGGGTCATGTGCCGTCCGGGTACTACAACGATCCGGTGCAGTCCGCCGAGGTCTTCAAGGTGATCGACGGTGAACGGGTCGTCGTCACCGGCGACCGTGCCCGCGCCGAGGGGGACGGCACGATCACGCTGCTCGGCCGCGGCAACATGGTCGTCAACACCGGTGGCGAGAAGGTGTTCGCCGAGGAGGTCGAGGCGGTCCTCAAGGCGCATCCGGGTGTGTACGACGCGATCGTCATCGGTGTGCCCGACGAGCGGTGGGGACAGCGGGTCGCCGCGCTGATCCGTCCCCGCGAGGCCGGCACGTTCGACGTCGGCGATGTCGAACTGCACGCCCGCAGGACGCTCGCCGGCTACAAGATTCCCCGTTCGATCTGGTTGTCCGACACCGTCGAGCGCACACCCAGCGGCAAGCCCGACTATCGCTGGGCGCACGAGTTCGCGTCGAAAACCGAGGCACACCACACCATCTGACGCACCGGCCCGTGATGGCCCGCTCCGTCGCGGGCCGGTCCATCTCGCGAGGAGCCACTACGTGGATACTGCGCTGTCCCGCCGGACCCTGCTGGGCGGTGCCGCGGCCGCCGCACTGACCCTGACCATCGCCCGCACACCGCCGGCCCGAGCCGAGGTCACCGAGGAACGTCACCGCGCCGTGGTGATCGGCAGCGGCTTCGGTGGCGCGATCACCGCCGCGCACCTGGGCCGCGCGGGTGTGCAGACGCTCGTGCTCGAACGCGGCCTGCGCTGGCCCACCGGTCCGAACGCGCAGACGTTCCCGCACATGTTCGCACCGGACCATCGCGCGTCGTGGCTGTCGCCGCTGCCGGTGATGACCGGCGCCCCGCCGATCCCGTCACTGCCCTACACCGGCCTGATGGAACGGGTGAAGGGCAACGGCATCGACATCCTGTGCGGTGCCGGTGTCGGCGGCAGTTCGCTGCTCTATCACGGCATGACGCTGCAACCCGACGGAGAACAGTTCGCGCGGTCGGTGTCTGCGCGGATCGACTACGACCTGCTCGACCGGGAGTACTTCCCGCGGGTGGCCCGGACGCTGCGCCTGGCCACCATTCCCGACGACCTGCTGCACCACGAGAAGTACCGGTCCTCGCGTCAATTCCTCGAACGCGCCGTCGCCGAGGGTCTCGATGCGTTCCGGGTGCCGATGCCGATCGACTGGGATTTCGCGCGCCGCGAACTGACCGGGGAACTGTCGCCGTCGTACACCAACGGTGACCTCATCTACGGAGTCAACAACGGCGGCAAGTACTCCGTCGACGTCACCTGGCTCGCCGAGGCCGAGGCGACCGGGAACGTCCACGTCGAGATCCTGCACCGCGTCAACGACATCGAACGCGGCGCGGACGGACGGTGGGTCGCGCACACCGACCGTCTCGCGACCGACGGCACCGTCGTCGAGCGCAAGCGGATCGTCGCTGACGCGCTGTTCCTCGGCGCCGGATCGCCCGGCACCACACGGCTTCTCGTCAAGGCGAAGGCGAAGGGGCTGGTACCGGATCTGCCGGACGGTGTCGGCGCGGGGTGGGGCAACAACGGCGATCGTGTCTTCTCGGTGACCACGCCGCTGCTCAGTCCCGGTGCGTTCCAGGGTGGTCCGGCCTGCGTCGGGTTCCGGGACTTCGGCAACCCGGCGGGCGCGTTGACGATCGTGACCGGCCCGGTGCCGTTCCCGGTCGATCTGGGCACTACCTCGGTGATCGGGTTCGGCACGGTGAAGGGCCTCGGCCGCTGGCACTACGACGCCTCGCGCGACGACGCGGTGCTCACCTGGGACCAGGCCTACGACCGCGAACTGACCCGCGCGATCGAGGCGCGGATCCGGCAGGTCGCCGGCCCGGCCGCGATCCTGCTCGACGTGAACTCGATGGACGTCAACACGTTCCACCCTCTCGGCGGTGCCACATTCGATTCGGTGTGCGACGACGCCGGCCGCGTGCACGGGCAGCGCGGCCTCTACGTCGTGGACGGGGCTAAGATTCCCGGCTCGACCGGCGCCTGCAACCCGTCCATGACGATCGCTGCACTCGCCGAGTTCGGCGCCGACGACATCGTCCGCCGCGACCTCGGCACCGTCTTCTGACAGGTGACGGGTGCCTCTCTGCTGTCGAACGGCAGAGAGGCACCCGTCCTGTGCGTCAGCCCTTGGCGGCGGAGATGCCGGCGCGGCGGCCGAAGAAGCTGCCGTCGCCGAGGGAGGTTCCGCTCGCATACCCGCCGGCACACACACCGGACGTGCAACGACCGGCCGCGAACAGGCCGGGGATCGGCTCACCGGAGACGTGCAGCACCTCCGAGTCGACGGTGGTGCGCAGGCCCCCGAGCGTGAACCCGGCCGTGAAGTTGCGCAGGTCCAGCGCGGCGACCGGGGTGCCGATGGGCTTGACCCACTCGCTCTTCTTGCCGAGGACCGGATCCTCCCCGTTCGCGGCATGCCGGTTGTACACCTCGACGGTGGCCTGCAGGGTTCCGGCGGGCAGACCCATCTCCGCTTCGAGTTCCTCGACCGTCTCCGCCGCCCACTTCGGCGGGTACCGGAAATACGCCGTGGAACTCTGTGTGGCGCAACCTTCTTCGTAGGCGGCCTCGTCGATGACGAGGAAAGCCTGATTGCCGTTCTCGAAGAGGGTGAGCTGGCCGATCCGGCCCGGGTAGGTGTCCTCCGGGACGTACCGCTGCCCGCGGGCGTTGACGAGAATGCCGCGTGCCAGGAGCTGGGGGTCGCCGAAGAACGCGACCTCGGTCGCGTCCATGTGCGCGAGGTCGGCGCCGAGGGCCTGTGCCATGCGGATACCGCGGCCGTCGTGCTCCTCGACCGCGGCACCGGGCTTGCCGATCAGCTTCGGCGCGTACGCCTCGACCATCTCCTGGTTGTAGGCGAAACTGCCCGTCGCCAGGACGACGCCGCGGCGCGCCCGCACGTGCAGGTCCTTGCCGTACCGCTTGGCCGAGATACCGACGACGCGCCCGGTGTCGTCGACGATGAGGCGCTGCACGCGCACGTCGTACTCGGATTTGACCCCGAGCTTTTCGGCGGTCTCGGCGAGCGGCTTCATGATCATGTAGCCGCCGCCCTGCTCGCCGGTGCGCTTGTTGCTCATCTGCGGCACGTGTCCGCGGGGCGCAGGCGTGGCGATCTCGTTGAACGGTGCCGCGTTCTCGCCACCGGAGTACATCAGCCCGTCGTCGCCGGGGATCTCCCAGCCCGGTTCACCCCAGAAGCTCTCCTTGAACACGACGCCGTTCTCGACCAGCCAGTTGTAATGGTCGACGCTGCCCTCGCAGTATTCGGTGAGCTTTGCGTCGTCGGTGCCGGGGCCGAGTGCCGCCGCCATGAAGGTCTTCATGTTCTCGGGGGTGTCCTCGAACCCCAGCGCCTTCTGCAGCGGGGTGCCGCCGCCGAGGTACAGGATGCCGCCCGACAGCGAGGCCGCTCCGCCCCAGCCGCCGGTGCGTTCGAGGACCAGGACGTCGGCCCCGGCGCGCGCGGCCTCGATGGACGCGGAGACACCGGCGATCCCGTTGCCGGCGATGACGACGTCGGCCTCGAAGTCCCAGGCGGAGATCTCCTCGGCGCGCAGGGGGTGCAGGGGAGTAGAGGTCATGGTTGTCCGTTTCTGGTCGTGCGGTTCAGTAGTGGGCGATCTTGGTTGCGAGATGTTCGATGTACGCGAGGACCTCGTCCTCTGAGCGGTCGGGCAGACCGAAGACCACTTCGGTGACACCGACCTCGCGCCACACGCGCAGTTCGTCGAGGTCGGGCCGGCCCGCCAGGGCGAGAACCTCGGGGCTGCCTTCGCGTCCCGCCTCGGTCCACATCTTCTGCAGGCGCAGGACGTGCTCGTCGATGTTGCGGTCGCGCGGCGTGGTGATCCAGCCGTCGGCGGAGCGGACGATCCACTCGAAGTTGCGGTCGGTCGGACCGGCGCCGAGGAGGATCGGCGGCCGCGGCTGCCGGACGGGCTTGGGCCACGCCCAGCTCGGGCCGAATTCGACGAATTTGCCGTGGTATTCGGCTTCCTCCTGGGTCCACAGCGCGGCCATCGCCTCGAGGTATTCGCGCAGCGCGGTCCGGCGTTTCTTGGGGTCCACCCCGTGATCGGCGAGTTCCTCTGCGTTCCAACCGAATCCGACACCGAGGGCGACGCGGCCGCCGGAGAGGTGATCGAGGGTCGCGATCGTCTTGGCCAGGGTGATCGGATCGTGCTCGAGCGGCAGCGCGACCGACGTGCCGAGGCGGATGGTCGAGGTGACGGCGGCGGCGAGGCCGAGCGTCACCCACGGGTCGAGGGTGCGCATGTAGCGGTCGTCGGGAAGGGTTGCGTCGCCGGTTCCGGGATGGGCCGATTCCCGGTTGATCGGGATGTGGGTGTGTTCGGGCACGTAGAAGCTGTCGAAGCCGTGGGCTTCGGCGGCTTTCGCGGCGGAGTCGGGGCGGATGCCGCGATCGCTGGTGAACAGGGTGATGCCGTGGCGCACGGTGATCCCTCTCTCTTCCGGTGACTGTCAAGAAATGTAACGCGTTCTACCTTTCTGTGGAAGGACTTTATGGACAGGTGTCTGATTTTGTGTCCGATTGCGGTATTCACGCGGTATTCACACTGGTCGGTGGGCAGGCGGGGCGCACTCCGGGTTCCCTCTCAGTGGGACGCGCGCTGCCCGACGCGGGGCCTCGAGGCAGTGTCGTCGAGTGCGGGGCAGTGTCGTCGAGGGCGGAAGGCTGCGGAGACCGCTCCACTACGCTGGTTCGGTAGACCACACGGAAGGTGACGTGATGCCGAAGGAGCCGACGACGGGCCAAGCGCAGCCGACGAGGGCGGACGGGCCGCCGGGTTCCGGGCTCAGGCCGGCGCAACGTGCGCGGTACGACCGCATCATCGCCTCGGCGAAGGAACTCGCCACCGAGGGTGGGTACGACGCGGTGCAGATGCGCGCTGTCGCCGAACGCTCGGGAGTCGCGCTCGGCACCGTCTACCGCTACTTCCCCTCGAAGAACCATCTGCTCGTGGTGGCCACCCTGCAGATGTTCGAGCAGTTCGCGGAGCAGTTCGACGTCGAGCACACCCCCGGTTCGTCGCCGCGGGAACGGGTCATGTGGGTGCTGCACGGCGCGCTGGCGCAACTCGAGCGTGAACCCCGGCTGTACGACGCGCTGGTGCGGGCTTCGATGTTCGCCGATTCCTCCTCGGCGGCCGAACTGGACCGGCTCGGCAAGGTCATCACCGCCATGTACGCCCGCGCGGCGGGCATCGAGACGATCACCGAGGAGCTCGAGAACGCCGTCCGCATCATCACCGATGTGTGGATGTCGAGTCTGGTGAGCTGGGCGGCGGGACGGCAGACGGCGGAGCAGATGATCGCACACATGGATACTGCGGTCGGGCTGGTGTTCTCCCGGCTGGAGCGGTTGCAGAAAGCGAGCTGACCCGGCCCCACGCAGGGTGGGACCGGGTCGGCGGTGCTGCTGTACGGGGTGAGTGGTGTTGCGCCCCGGTGCTATTCGGCTCCGGTGTTATTCGGTCGCTGCCGGGACGTCGACGATGCCGACCGTCGGCAGGAAGAAGCACGACGTCTCGCCGTTGGTGACCGTGCCGAACACGGCCGCGAGGACCGTGCCGGAACCGGTGTCGACCGGCGCCACGCGGACCCCGCCGAGCGGGACGGCGCTCGCGAAGAACTGTGCGATGGCCTTTTCGACCACGGGGCGTGCCAGATCCGGAATTTCTTTCGGCACCGCCGCGGCCGCGGCCTCGCCGATCGTGCCCATCGGGACGAAGCCGCCCTGGAAGGTGCTGACGTTGAACCACGCGACCTGCATGCCGGTCGTGTCCTCGCCGTCGCGTTCGATCCCGGCCGGGACGAACGCGAACAGCGTCTGACCGGCCTCGACTGCGTTGATCTTCAGATCCTTCAGCAGCGAGACGGGAGCCAGGTCCGGCCACGGCCCGGGGACCGCACCCGCGACCGCCGGTGCGATGCCGAGCGGCAGGCCGCTGTCGTTGTTGCAGAACGGTGCGCCGGTCGGGTACAGGAACGGCTCGATACCGAGTTTGCGCAGGAACTCGATGGCGTCCTGGTAGGCGGAGACGGGGTTCGCATCGGCGACGTCGGTGACGCCGCCGCGCGCACCGGCGATTGCTTCCGCCGCGGCGACCGCGGTGGCGTCCGCACCCGCTGTGCTGTGCAGTGCGTCGAGCACCGCGGGAAGGGGGGTCACGACGGGTGCCGGCTCGGCGGCAGGGGCGACGGGGTCCGCAGACGCAACGGTCGGGAGGGCAAGCGCGACGGCGGCTGTGACGGTGGCGGCCGCACTCGTCAGACGCATCCGGTGACGGGTGGTCCTGCGTGTCATGTACTGCTCCTGTGCGTGTCGGGACGGTGGTCGTCCGCACCCCAAACTCTAAAGTCTCAAGTGATAGTTGAGGGTGCTGGAGACAGCAGACCATACGGGACGCGGGGAGGCGAACCCGCCGCGCGACTGCGTTATCCAAACGAAATGTCGCGTGTGCCCGAATCGGAACGGCATCGATCATCGCGGAGAGGACACTGGACCCAGGGGATTCTTCACCTGGAGTGGGTCATGGGAGCTTTGAAGGGTTTGCTCGGCGTAGTGGTGGGACTCCTGACCGCGGTACTCGGCACGGTCGTAGGAGTGCTCGCGGCAGTGGTGTGGTTGCTCGGGGCAATCCTGTGCGTGACGATCCTCCTGCTGCCACTCGGAATCCCGGTCATCAGGCTCGCCAACCGTCTGTTCGGACTGGCGGGGCAGCTCATGCACCTGCCGTGACCGACGCTCGGTCGTCCTTCCGCCGCGTCAGTCGTCCTTCCACAACGTGCCCAGATCGGGGCCGGGCTCGTCGTCCGCCGTCGCCCCCCGATAGCGCAGGGCGAACACGATCCACCCGATGACCGCGATCATCAGGAAGCTGATCAGCCGGTACACCACGACCGCCGAGAGGGCCTGGGCGCCGGTCATGCCGCTGGCGGTCAGTGCCGGGACGAGCACCGCGTCCATGACCCCGAGGCCGGCGGGCAGCAGCGGGATCGCGCGGCTCGCCGCGGTTCCGGCCGCGTAGGCCACCGCGATACCCGCCAGGCTGGGGGTTCCGCCGATCGCGTACGCCGCGAACGCCAGGCACGCGCCGTCGCACAACCAGTTGAGGATCGACCACGAGAACGCACGCAGCGTGTGCGGGCGATCCAGCTGGACGGCGCCCAGCTGGTCCACGATTCGCTTCCAGGCCCGCACCCACGTGCGTTCCGGCTTCTTGCGCAGCCGGTTGAAGCCGCGCAGCGCGATGATTCCGATCGTTTCGAGCGATCCGGGATTGCTCGCGGCGTACTGCACGAGCACGACGAACGCTGCGAACCCGCCGATCGAGAAGATCAGGGAGAACGGGTTGGTGGTCGCACCGACGAGCAGTGCACCGACGAGACCCAGCAACGCGAGGCCTGCAGCCTGCAATAGGCCGGCCATCACCAGCTGCCAGGTCGCGACCACCGGGCTGGCGCCCCACTTGCGCATCTGCCGATACGTGAAGGTGGTGCCGATGACCGGACCACCGGGAAGGGTGACGCTCATCGAGTTCGCGGCATAGGACACCGACAGAGACTGCCGCTGCGTGACGGTGACAGCGGCGGCGGACAGCAGGGTTCGCTGCACCCGCGCGAAGCTCGACATCTCGAGCAGCGACGCCCCGATCGCGGCCGCGACCCACTGCCAGTGCAGGTCGCCGAGGGACTTGACGCTGGTCGACAGTTCCGGCCAGATCAGCACCACCTCGACCGTCAGGACGACGACGAGCACGACCCCGACGATCCACTTCAGGTACCGCTTGTGAGCCGGTCTCAGGCCGTTGCCGTTGCCGTTCCCGTTCTCGGTGCCGCTGCCGTTCTCGGTGTCGTTGCCGTTCTCGGTCTCGCTGCCGGTGTCGCTGCCGCTGTTCGCGGTGGCACCGTCGCTGCTGTGCCCGGCGCCGTCCCGGCCGCTGCTGTCGTCCCGGTCGCCGCTGTTCCTGTCGTCGCGGTCTCCGTCGTCGTCGTGAGGCTCGCCGGACTCGGTTTCGCTCATGCTCGTCATGCGTCTGCAGGCCAGTGGGCGAGGGTGTCGCGGTAGAGGTCCTCGACGGTCTGGATGTGTTCGTCGAGGTTCTCCGGCGTCCAGTCGCTGACGTCGATCGGTTCGAGGATCGCGACGTCGACGGTTCCGGAGCGCAGCAACGTCGAGTGCTTCCACAGCATTTCACCGGCGTTGCGGATCACCACCGGCACGATCGGTACGCCGGCCTGCATCGCGATGTGGAACGCGCCCTTCTTGAAACGCCCGATCTCGGGAGTCAGCGAACGGGTGCCCTCGGGAGCGATGACGACGGACGTGCCGCCGCGCAGCGTGTCCACGACCGGGCCGAGGGCCGCCTTCGCCTGATCGGTGTTCTGGCGGTCGACGAACGTGGCACCGACGAAACGCAGCAGCGGCCCGAACATGGGGTCGTTCGCCATCTCCTTCTTGGTGACGCCGGTGAAGTCGTGCCGCAGCACCTTCGCGAGGATCACCGGATCGAGCTGGCTCTGGTGGTTGAAGATGAACACCGCCGGACGCTGTACCCACGCGTTGGATTCGCCGTGCACGCGCACGTCGATGCCGGCCAGCGCGAGTGAGACGTCCGCGCCGATCCCGGTCATCGAATCCAGCGCGACCTTCTTGCTTCGGTTGACCAGGCCGAGCCCGATGCCGGTCCACACCGATCCGAACAGGCCGCCGTAGGCCGCGACGGTACGGACCAGTTCCTTGACGCCGGGTGTGCCGCGCGGCCGGAACTGCAGGATCGGCCATTCACGTTCGAGGGCGATCTTCGTGAGCGTGCTGTCCGGGTTCGTGGGAGTCGGATTACCCATCGTGGCAAGGAAATCGACGTCCTCACCGCCGTTCGAATAGGTGTAGCTCGCGGCGCGGTCGATGCCGTGTTCCTCCGCGAATGCGATCGCGGCTGCCGCTTTTCCGCTGCGCCACAGTGACTTTCCGTCGACCTTGCCGGTCAGCACCCCGTCCTTGACCTCGAGTGGCGTGTACAGAATGTGCTCGACACCGAGCGCGTCCGCCGACGCCTGGATCTGGTAGCGGGACGCCGACGAGGCGATCACGACGGTGTGCCCTGCCGCCTGGTGTGCCCGGATCAGCTGCCACGCTTCGGGATAGATGTGCCCTGCGATCGTCGACGCGAACAGCCGCCGTCCGATCTCGTACAGCTCGTCCTCGGTATGTCCGCCCCACGCCTTGAACGCGATCGCCACGAATCGTTCGAAATCGGCTTCGCTGTCGGTTCCGCGCAATCCGTTGAGCATCGTGCCGGCCAGTTCTGCGGCACTGACCTTCCCGGCGAGCAACCGGTCCCGGAAGAAGTGCAGTCCCGAGAAGCCGTGCACGATGGTGCCGTCGAAATCGAAGAGCGCTGCGACCTGCGGTCCCTGCGGCCCGGACCGGACCCGCTCCAGTGCCTGCTCGATGTTCACCGATCCGCCTTCCTGTTCGACACGTCGAGGGACTCCGCGAGCTGTACTCGCTCACCGACCGCGAGAAGGTCCTCGGCGAACGCGCGGCGCCGCTCGCGGATCTCCTCGCCGCCGATCTCGAGCAGACCACGATTGCCCGCCAGTTGCAGCGCGGTCGCGAACAACTCCGACGATACCGATTCCGGTCCGTACAACCGGCCCTGCAGCAGCATCTGGGTACCCACCGCCACGCACTCGTCGAGGAACGCCTTGCGGTCCAGCTTCAGCGTCGGGTCGTGCAGCGCCAACCGCTCGGCGACCACGAGCTGGGCGTCGAAGAACGACCGCAGCGTGCGGTGCACCATGAAGAAGCCGGTCTCGATGAGAGCGGTCAGCGCGTCCTGCGCGGATACGGGCAGCTCTTCGCTCCAATCGGCGACCAGCAGCGCCAGCTCCTCCCGCATCTGGGCTTCGAAGGTGTCGCGATCCGGGAAGAAGAACTCGAATTTGAGGAGATCGCGCAGCTTCTTCGCTTCCTCCCAGGCGGCTGTGACGGGGTTGTCGCCCGGATTCCGGTGCGCATGGAGGATCGCGAGCTCGAGGATCGAGCGGTTGACGAACCAGTGCACGCCGCTGTTGCGGTAGAACGCGGCGACCAGATGCTGTCCGGGCTGGATCGAATAGACCGGTTCCTCGCCGCCGGCATAGGTGGTGACCACTCCCGCGTCGGTGAGCGAGTCGAGCACCCTCGCGAGCCCGCCCTCGACGTCCAGGACGGACAGTTCACCCTGAGGCACGTCACGGGCCTCGATGTACCGGCGGACCGGGGCGATCACCGCCCGCACCTCCTCGAGCGTCAGCGCCCGGTCACGCACCCCCAGCAGCGCGAGCGTCACCAGGCAGTTCACCGTGATCGGGGTGGCACAGTTGATGCCGACCGCGACCTCGAACGCGACCTTCTGCAGCGCCTTCCGGGTCCGGTCCAGATGTTCGGTCTCGTCCCGGACGGGCTCGGACAGCGCGGGGTCGCCGCCGGAGGTCAGGAGTTCACGCATCGACAGAGGTTCCCCGAACCGGACGTACACGTTTCCGGCGCTGCGCCGCTGGCTGCGGGCGTACCGGGCCAGCCAGGTCAGGCCCTCCGGCTTCTTCGTCGCACCGGTCTGCTCGGCGGCGACGGCGGCCACCTCGGCGAGTCCCTCGTAGGTGATCGACACCGGCACCAGCGCCGCGTCCTCGACGCGCCCGGTCCGGATCGCGTTGGCCACGTAGTTGAGGAGCCCGTACCTGGGCGCACGCAGTTTGCCCGTGCGGGTGCGCCCGCCCTCGAAGTACCACTCCAGGTTGAAACGTTTCGTCAGCAGATACGCGAAGTACTCCTCGAGTGCCGCCTTGTAGACGGCGTCGTCACCGAAGCTGCGGCGGATGAACACGGTGCCGGTACGACGCGCGATCGGGCCGATCGGCCAGAACGTCAGATTCGCGCCGCCCATGAGGTGATTCCGCGGGAACTCGTTGTTGGCGAGGATGTCCCCGAGCACGAACGCATCGGCGTACGAGCGGTGCGACGGCAGGAACACCAGCGGCCGCCTCCGGTTGAGATCACGCAACGCCCGCAGTCCCGACTCGTCCGCCCGCACACTCCACGCCGACGAGTGCAGCGGGCGCATCGCCTGCGTGAACAGGTCCGTGACCAGGCGGGACTGCACGGCGACGAGTTCGCCGAGCACGGCACGGGCACGCGCGTCGACTTCCTCCCGAGGGAGGTTGTGCTCGTCGGCGATTTCCGCGAGTTTGCGGCGGAACGACCCGGTATCCATGATCTGCTCGGCTACGAGACGCGGCACCTTGTAGCGGTCGCCGATGACGGCCCGCTCGGCGCGTTCGAGCGCGACCACCGCGCGCCGGGTGATGTACCGCGCGAGCGAGTCCGGTGCCGGGTCGCCGTCGTCCGCGTGCAGCGCCGAGCGCAGGTCGCTCAGCCGTGCCGGCTCGGCCACGACGATCCGGTGCCGGTCGGGGGACCGGCCGACGAGCCACTGCTGGATCAACCGGTTCGGGTTGCGTGGATTGGTCAGCGCCAGAATGTCGGAGAACCGCACCCGGCGGGCACCGTCGCGGGCGGCAGGCAACCACACCACCCTCACCGGCACGACGAGCGGATCGTCGGTGCGCGGCACGAGTTCGGAGGCCAGGATCCGGGAGTCCAGGTCGACAACTGCGGGAGTGGGGTCCGCCGAGTACTCGGCGGGCAGGCCGCCCGAGCGTATCCAGCGGGTGATCAGATCCCGTTCGATCGACGTGGTGGCCGCGGCGACCACCACGGTCGGTCCGCTCGATGCCCCGGCGCCCCTTGTCCCGGCGCCCGATGTCCCAGTTCCCGATGTCCCAGTTCCCGATGTAGCCGCACCCGATGTCCCCGAGCCGCGATGCTCGTTCACGATCATGCCTCCCCGTCTGCGGTACCGCCCCACAGCAAACTACCTCGTGAACAGGGCTCTGCTCGGTACAACGACACGACGGAGCCGCTGCACTGGCGTCGCCGGGCGAACGGGTGCACGCTGAGGCAAGGTTGACCACGACGCGCCCCCACAGCGGAGGTGGCCCGTCGGGAACGGAGGGAAGACGGTGTCCGAGACCGGCCCGTACGCGCAGATCCGGGAGACCCACACGTCGGTGGTGTTCTTCGTCGGTGATCGGGTGCACAAGATGAAGAAGCCTCTCGACCTCGGTTTCCTGGACAACCGCACCCGCGCGGCGCGCGAGAGCGTGTGCCACCGCGAGGTCGATCTGAACCGGCGGCTGGCGCCCGACGTGTATCTGGGGGTCGCCGACGTCCACGGCCCGGACGGGCAGGTCTGCGAGCATCTCGTCGAGATGCGGCGCCTGCCGGACGAGCGTCGGCTGGCCGCGCTCGTCGCTCGCGGGGAGAACATCGACACGGTCGTCGAGCAGGTGGCCCGGCAGGTCGCCGGGCTGCACGCCGCGTCGCCGCGGGATCCGGCCATCGACCGATGCGCGACCCTGGATTTCCTGACGGACCTGTGGCGTCAGAGCCTCGACCATCTCGAGCGGCTTCCGGTCGGAATCGACGCTGCCGGACTGCTCGCGCGGATCCGCACGTCCGCGAACCGTTACCTCGAGGGGCGGGCGCCGCTGTTCGCGGAGCGCATCGCCGACGGCCGTGCCGTGGACGGACACGGGGACATGCTCGCCGACGACATCTTCTGCCTCGACGACGGTCCGCGGATCATCGACTGCCTCGAGTTCGACGACGAACTGCGTTACGGCGACGGTGCACTCGACATCGCATTCCTCGCGATGGACCTCGAACGGCTCGGTGCCCGCGAGGCCGCACACCGGCTGCTGAGCGCGTACGCGGAGTTCTCCGGGGACACGTGCCCAGCCTCGCTGATGCACCACTACATCGCCTATCGGGCGTTGGTGCGGGCCAAGGTCACCGCGCTGCGTCACGATCAGGGAGACGCGGCGTCCCGCGAGGTGTCGCTCGGGCTGCTCGACCAGGTGGCCCACAATCTCGACCGCGGCCGGGTCCGGCTCGTTCTCGTCGGCGGTCTGTCCGCGACCGGCAAGACCACCGTGTCGCGGCTGATCGGGACGCATCTCGACGCGGTGGTGCTGCGCAGCGACGTGATCCGCAAGGAACTCGCGGGTCTCGATCCGGTCACCGACGCGAGCGCCGACGTCGATTCCGGGTTGTACACGCGGGAAAACACCGACGCGACGTACGCCGAAATGCTGCGCCGCGCGCGCATCGCGCTGTCGCTCGGAACGTCCGTGGTGCTCGACGCAACCTGGCTCGTCGAGTCGCGGCGTGTCGAGGCCCGGCGGCTCGCGGACGAGGCGAGCGCCGACGTGATCGAGATCGAATGCTGCGCCGATCCGGCAGTCCTGTTGCGCCGCATCATTTCCCGGCGCGAGCAGGGAGGCGACGCCTCCGATGCGACACCGGCGGTGCTCGACGAGCAGTTGCACCGCCGTGAGGAGTGGCCGTCGGCGCAGGTCATCGACACGACCGACGGCACGCTGCCCGATACCGAACACCTCGAGCGTCTCGTCGGTCCCGGACCCTGGTGACCGGGTGAGGACAGCCTCGCATTGCTACCGCGTTGTGCCGCAACGATCTAGCCTGACGAAGTGTCGACTCGCGAAACCACCGGACGCCCCGTCCACGAACCTCACCGAACCGGTACCGCCGCGAAGCTGAATTGGCTGCGCGCGGGGGTCATGGGTGCCAACGACGGCATCGTCTCCACGGCCGGTCTCGTCGTGGGTGTCGCGGCCGCGACCACCGAGGTGCCGGCGATCCTCACCGCCGGTTTCGCGGGTCTGTCGGCGGGTGCCGTATCGATGGCGCTCGGCGAATACGTCTCGGTCAGTGCGCAACGTGACACCGAGCGGGCCATGCTGCGCATCGAACGACGAGAGCTCGAGCAGATGCCGGAGGCGGAACTCGAGGAGCTGACCGGGCTGCTGCAGGCCAAGGGCCTCGAACCGGACACCGCGCGCGCGGCGGCGGAGGAACTGACCGAACGCAACGCGCTGGCCGCGCACGCGGAGGTCGAATTGGGAATCCACCCGGACGAGCTGGCGAATCCGTGGGCGGCGGCGCTGTCGTCGGCGGTGTCGTTCATCGTCGGCGCGCTCGTGCCGCTACTGGTGGTGGTGCTGCCGCCGGAGCATCTGCGCGTCCCGATCACGTTCGTGGCGGTGCTCGTGGCGCTGGCACTCACCGGGACCATCAGCGCGAGCCTCGGTGGTGCCCGGCGAGTGCGGGCAGTGGTGCGGGTCGTGATCGGCGGGGCGATCGCGATGGCCGTGACGTTCGGGGTCGGCTACCTGTTCGGTACCACGGTGGGCTGACGAAGGTTCGCCGCCCGCCGCGGTACCGAAGTAGGCGATGCGCCGCGATCGTGGCTTTACTTGTTGCGGGCGATCAGGACCGGGCAGGGGGCCTTGTGCACCAGGTTCTGGCTGGTCGAGCCGAGCAGGGCGGCGGCGATCTGCCCGCGGCCGTGACTGCCGACGACGACGAGCTGTGCGTCGTCGAGCTGGCCCAGCAGAACCTTCGCGGCCGGTCCGCGTTCGACGACGCGACGCACCTCGACGTCGGGGAACTCGTCCTGCTTACCTGCGAGCGCTTCCGCGAACACCGCGGTTTCCGCTTCCTGGACCGCGTCCCAGTCCACGAGGGTGGCGGTCGCGCCGGTGCCGAGCGCCGCGTCGCCGATCCACGAGTGCGCCGCGACGAGCGGAACGCCGAGGGCGTCCGCCAGCGTGAAGGCGTACGACACTGCGGCCCTGGACAGTTCGCTGCCGTCGACACCGACGACGATCGGCTTGTCGTTGGGCAGCGGATTCTCGCTGTTGCCGCGCCACACCACGACCGGGCACGGTGCGTTGTTGGCGACGCGCAGCACGGTGGAGCCGAGCAGGAAGTTCTCGATGGCGCCCGCGCCGGTCGCGCCGACCACGACGACGCGGGCGTCGTCGGCTGCCTCGAGCAGCGCGTTGGTGGCGGGGCCGGGGCCGATGTAGCTCTCGACGGTGAGGCCGGGCTGTTCGGCGCGGATCAGGTCGCTGACGTCGGCGAGCAGCTTCTCACCGTCGGCTTTGAGCTGGTCGAACATCTGGGACTGGATGAGCACCGCGGACTCGCTGTAGAAGATGCCCTCGCTGGGGAGCGCGTGGACGAGGCGCAACGGAAGCTCCAGCCGGGCGGCGAGGGCGGCAGCCCATCGGGCGGCGGCAGTGGCGGTGGCGGATCCGTCCAGACCCGCGACGACGGCCTTGGTCACGTGCGTGCTCATCGTTGAGCCTCCATTCTCGTGAGGGACTGCAGGTCGAGACTATCCGCTGGTGCGGCAGGAGAGGGCGGCGTCGTGCTGTGGTCTACGGCACGAGCACCGCCGCCCCTGCGAATCGGCCCTCGGACAGGTCCCTGAGTGCCCGGTCGGCCCCGTCGAGCGGGTACGGCGTCGTCGTGACGTGCAGGCGGTGTTCGCCCGCGAACGCGAGGAATTCGTGTGCGTCACGGCGTGTGTTGGCGGTGACGCTGCGAACCGTTCTCTCCCGGAACAGGTGTCGCTGATAGTTCAGGCTGGGCACGTCCGTGAGGTGGATGCCGGCGAGCGCGAGTGTTCCCCCGGCGTCGAGGGCTTCGAGCGCGGTCGGCACCAGTTCCCCGGCCGGGGCGAACAGGATCGCCGAGTCGAGCGGTTCCGGAGGTGTGTCGTAGGCACCCTGCGCCGAGGACGCGCCGAGTTCGAGTGCCAGCCGCCGGGCGTCGTCGCCGCGGGTCATCACGTGCACCCGAATGCCTTGTGCGAGCGCGACCTGAGCCGTCAGGTGTGCGCTCCCGCCGAAGCCGTAGAGGCCGAGCGTGCCGCCGGGCGGAACCTGCGCGCGCAACAGCGCGCGATAGCCGATGATGCCCGCGCACAGCAGCGGCGCCAGCGTCTGCGGGTCGTATCCGGACGGCACGGGCAATGCGAAATCGGCTGGAACGGTTGCAAATTCGGCGTAGCCACCGTCGGCATCCCAGCCGGTGTAGGTGGAGTCCGGGCACAGGTTCTCGTCGCCGCGCAGGCAGTATCGGCACCGTCCGCACGTGCTGCGCAGCCATGGAATCCCCACCCGGTCACCGATCGCGTGTGTCCCGAGGTCGCCGCCGATCACCTCGGCGACCACCTCGTGTCCGGGCACCACATGCTGCCGGTGCACGGGCAGATCCCCCTCGGCGACGTGCAGATCGGTGCGGCACACGCCGCACGCGAGCACCCGCACGAGCAGTTCGCCGTCGCCCGGTTCGGGTGCTGGTTCGCGCACCGCGCGAAGGGGACCCCCGGCGATGGGTCCCGGTGTCTGTACCCGCCAGGCCCGCATTGTCTGTCCGGTGTTCATGCCGCTCCCGGATGGTTCACTTCCACAACGGTTTCGCCGCGCGCAGTGCTTCCTTCCACGCGTCCTCGAGGTGCACCGCCTGGGCTTCGCCCAGCAGAGCCTCGCGGTGGTACGCGATGCCGAGGCCGAAGCTGGACTCGGCGGCGTGTCCCTGCTCGGACACGATATCGAGCAGGTGTTCGCGCGCGACCACCGAATCCTGGAATTCGCCGAGGAGATCCTGGAACGCGTCGAAGTGATCGAGTGCCTTGCCCGCACGCTTGGGATGCAGAGGACGGATCACCTCGATCGCATAGCGCATCCGTTTGGCGCCCTTGCGGGCCCGGTGCATCCGGGCGTCGCGCTCCTCGGGTGTGTCCGCACGACGGACGGCACGGACCCGCTTCGAGACCTTCTCCGCGAGCTGTTCGAGCGAGCCCGTCAGATCACCGGCCTTGGCCTTACGGACCTTGCGGGACGTCTGCGGTGCGGTCGCCAGTCCCGCGATCAGGGCGTCGAGTGCGAGCAACATCTGCAGGTAACGATCGGAATCGAGGGCCGCGACCGCCTCGATTCCCGCGATTTCCGACTGCCTCGAGAAGTACTCGTCGATGCGGGCCTTGGCGGGTTCCCGGTGCGATTCCACCGGGATCTCGGCGACCCGGTCGAGCAGCCGCTCCCACTGCACCTCGAGGTCGCGGGACGGGCTGAGGCGGCGGCCGAGCCACCGCAGTTCGTCGACCACCGACTCGTCGAGGCCGAGATCGCCGGCGTAGGTCTGCAGGGCGCTGCGCGCGCGGCGTGCGGCCTTGCGCATGCTGTGCACCGAGTCGGGGGCCTCGCGCCGCACCGCGATGTCGGTGAGCTCGAGTTCGCGCAGTTCGGTGGCCAGATAGTCGCGCAGGTACCCGGCCGGGCCACCCACCTTCGGTTCGTCGGGAATCAGATCACCGAGAACCCGGTGCAGTTTGGACGGGCTCGGCGAGCGCTCGATGCCTTCCGCGGTGAGCCGGTCGTCGACGGCGTCGAGCAGGCTCGCGCCGCCCTGCCCGGTGCCGTTGCGGCCGAGTTCGACCTCGATCTCGCGCCACTGCACCTGCGCGTCGTCGGCTCCGCGGACCGCGACGACGTCGTCGACGACGATCTCGGCGAGCACCGTCTCGCCCGGTCCTTTCGCGCGGATGCGCCGGCGGGAGGTGGTGAGCAGGGCGGCGAGTTCGACGGCTTGATCGCGTCGCACACCGCGCAGCAGGCCGAGCAGTTCGGCCGGTGGTGTGCCGGTGTCGTCGCCGAGCGGGAAACGCAGTTCGGTTCGGGTGTCGAGGCCGGATGGCAGTTTCAGATGCCAGCCGGCGTCGTCGCCGCCCTCGCGCCGGCGCAGGGTGATCCCGGCGCGGAGCAGCCGCAGATCCCGCGTGTCGTAGTACTGCGCGGCCAGTTCGATGCGTTCGTCGGCGAGAGCTTCGACGCCCGGCAATCCGGACAGGTCGGGAAGAGTCAGATCCGTGTCGGCGGTGTACTTGCGTTCGGTTTCCTCCACCGCCTCGATCCCAGACGGGTTCGTGGTCGCCACCCGGTCCTCCTATTCCCTGCGGGCTCGGCTGCCGGGATCGGCAGCTCTGCCGCCCACATTGCCACCGTATGTGGGGAATGTCCCGAACAGAACGGCTATTTCGTGTCGCACGCCCGTTGGGTAGAGACTTTGGACCCTGTTTTGCGATGAGATGGCATGGTGATCATGGAAGGACGCAGGTGCTCTGGAGGCTTGGATGAGAATTCTGGTGTCGGCGGCGAGCAGACACGGTTCGACCGCGGAGATAGCCACAGCACTCGGAGCGGCCCTGCGCGACCGCGGTGCGCTGGTCGATGTCGTCGAACCACACGACGTGCGCGACATCTCGGGTTACGACGCGGTGGTGATCGGTAGCGCCGTCTACCGCGGGCGCTGGCTGCGCCCGGCCAAGGACTTCGTCGACGCGCACGCCAAAGAGCTCCGTCGGCGGCCGGTGTTCCTCTTCTCGTCCGGACCGATCGCGGATCAGGACCGGCCGGTCAACAGCCCGTACGACGTGTTCACCGTCCGCCACCGTACGGGTGCACGCGAACATCGCATGTTCGCCGGGAAACTCGACCCCGAGGGGCTGAGCGTCGGCGAACGGATGCACGTGCGGATGTCCGGCGGCAGGGTCGGCGACTTCCGTGACTGGGACGCCGTCGGCGGATGGGCGGGAACGATCGTCGACGCTGTGGCCGACGAAAAGGCGGTGTCCGAGGACGAGCCGCGACCCGACGTCGAGACGTCACCCGGCGCGGCGGCCGGGAGCGACGACGCCGGATCCGAGGCGGCAGGTTCGTCCACCGTCGACCCCGACACCGTCGGCACCGAGGGCGGACGGAGCGCCGAGCCGGGGCGATGACGGGCAGGTCAACCCGCGGGGTTCCGGTAGTGCTCGGCGAGTTCGGCCGCGCGATCCCACGGTGACCAGTCGATCGGACGTCCCTCCAGCTGCGCTTCGAGGACCTCGAAGCCGGCGTGCCATCCGGCTCCGTGCGCGTAGGCGTCTTCCTCGTCGTCGGTGGTGTGGGTCAGCGTCAGGTAGCAACCGCCGCTGCCGTCCGGGACCAGTTCCCAGTGCAGGACGTCCGCGTCCCACATGAATTCGAGGACCCGGGCCGGGCGGACCGCGATCACAGTTCCCTGGGAGGTGTGGTCGGCGGGAACCGCGAATCGGCGGATCTGCTCATCGGTCGCGGAGAACTGCAGTTGGGCGCCGGGCTCGAGAACCAGATTCACCCGGGCCGGGAACCACGTGGCGAGTAGATCCGGGTCGGTGATCGCACGCCAGACCTGTTCCGGCGGTTGGGGGAACGCGCGTTCGAAACGCAGGGCCACCCGGCCGTCGTAGGTACGGGAAACGGTGCCGATATCCATGGGATCCTCCAAGACATGAGCCCGTGTCATCAGCGGGGTCCTGGTGTGCTGTCCCTCTATGCTGCCAGGTTTCGTCGGCTCGCGAAGTATCTCCGGCTACCCGAAAATGGATCGTCGAATTCGATCTTGCGCGCCAACAACTGCAACGGTTGTGAAAAGTCTTGTGGCGCAACGTTTTGTACTGTCGGATAGAGCGGATCGCCGAGGATCGGAATTCCGAGCGAATTCATGTGCACGCGCAGCTGGTGGGTCTTTCCGGTCCGCGGCAGCAGCCGATAGCGGGCGATCGCGCCCTCGGAGTCGAGCATCTCGACGCGGCTGATCGCGTTGATCTCGCCGGGTACCTCCCGCGCCTGCAGTACCCCGGGCCGCTTCTCGATCCGGCTGCGGACCTCCCGCGGGAACGTGAGGCCGTCCGTGACGGGAGCGAGCGCCTCGTATTCCTTGTGCACGCGCTGCTCCGCGAACAACGACTGGTAGGGCCGCCGCGCCCCGGCGTGGACGGTGAACACCAGTACGCCGGCGGTGAGGCGGTCCAGCCGGTGAGCGGGACTCAGTTCCGGCAGATCCAGTTCTCGCCGCAGCCGCACCAGTGCAGTCTCGGTGATCCACCCACCGCGCGGCATGGTGGCCAGAAAATGCGGTTTGTCCACTACGAGCAGATGCTCGTCGCGGTGCAGCACGTCGACGGTGAATGGCACCGGCACCTCGGGCGGCGGGTCGCGGTACAGGAAGACGAACTCGCGCGGGGCGAACGGAGAGAGGTCGGTGATCTTGGTGCCGTCACCGGTCACCACCTCGCCGAGTGCGACTTTCTCGCGCAGGCGCTCGGCATCGTGCGGAAACCGTGCCAGCAGGTACTCGAGCACCGTCGTCCATTCCCCGGCGTCGGGCAGGCGCAGCCTGGACGGGTTCAGGCCGTCGCGGACGGGGAGCGGGGCGATGGGCACATCGCCACGGTAGTGGCCGCGCCGGACCCCACCCGGCGACCGGTCACCGAGGCCGGCGAAAAACCGGGTCCCAACCGCGACATTTCGGTATCCCGCAGGTCACGGATCGGTCCTAACCGAGAGGAATGGAGACCGTGACGATACGCTGAGACGCCGGTAACGGATATGTAAGAGTGACCGACAGACATCCAGGCGTCTCTACCGGGGCGCCGTGGCCTGCCGCTGTGACGCGAGTGTGGCCGGTGTCCACTACGGGACACGCAGACACACAGGGGAGCTTGGTGTGACAACTTCTTCGATGACCACGAGGCGGCCGAGGGGGGTGCGCGCGCTGGTCCGGATGCTGGTGGCGGCCGTCATCCTGCCGCTTGCCGTTGCGTTCGTCGGCGTCGGGACGGCCTCGGCCGACCCGTACAGCCGCTTCACCGAGGACTGGGTACCCGCGCCCGGCGGCGTCGGACAGATCAAGGTCCGCATCTGGTTCGCGAACAACGGCAGCAACAAGGCCGTCTACCTGCTCGACGGCCTCCGCGCCACCGACGACGTCAGCGGCTGGGAGCACGAGACCAACGCCGCCTGGCTGGCCGACAACGGCATCAATGTCGTCATGCCGGTCGGTGGCCAGTCCAGCTTCTACGCCGACTGGTACAGCCCCAGCAACCTCAACGGGCAGCCCTACACGTACAAGTGGGAGAGCTTCCTCACGCAGAACCTGCCCGACCACCTGTCGCGGTACGGCATCAGCCGCAGCAGCAACGCGGTCGTCGGCCTGTCGATGGGTGGCAACGCGGCCCTGATCCTCGCCGCCTACCACCGCGACCAGTTCACGTTCGCCGGTTCGATGTCCGGCTACCTGAACCTCTCCGCGCCCGGGATGCGCGAGGCGATCCGCCTCGCGATGCTCGACGCCGGCGGCTACAACGCCGACGCGATGTGGGGACCGCCGTGGAACCCGGCGTGGCTGCGCCACGACCCGTTCGTCGCCGCACCGCAGTTGCGCGGCCTGCCGATGTGGATCTCCGCGGCCGGCGGCGTCCCCGGCGAGCACGACCGTCCGAACTCCCTGATCGGGGCGTTCAACACCGGCAATGCGATGGGCCTCGAGGCTCTGGCGCGCGCCCAGAACCGGGCCTTCCAGGTTCGCCTCGCGACCCTGGGTATCGACACGGCGCACTTCTCGTTCCCGGTCCAGGGCACCCACACGTGGGGTTACTGGCAGGACGAGCTGTGGGCGATGCTGCCGATGATGAAGAGCGCGATTGGCGCCTGAGGTCCCGTCGCTGCGTGGCCGCACCTTCGTGGTGACCGGGGCCACCAGCGGCGTCGGGGAAGCCACCGCCCGGGCACTCGGGGCGGCAGGGGCGCAGGTGGTGCTCGCCGGCCGCAACGTGGCGAAAGGGCAGGACATCGCCGGACAGATCGGGCCGAACGCGACGGTGCGACGGCTCGATCTGTCCGACCTCGCGTCGGTACGCGAGTTCGCCGCCGGCATCGGGGAGACCTACGAGAAGATCGATGTGCTCGTCAACAACGCCGGGGTGATGGCGGTGCCCTTGGAGCGGACCGCCGACGGTTTCGAGATGCAGGTGGGCACGAATCACTTCGGGCACTTCGCGCTGACCGGGCTGCTGCTCGGCCGGATCACCGACCGGGTCGTGACGGTCTCGAGTGCCGCCCACCGTCTCGGGCGCGTCGATCTCGACGACCTGAACTGGGAGCGCCGCCGGTACAGCCGTGCCGGTGGCTATGCGCAGTCGAAGCTCGCGAACCTGCTGTTCAGCTTCGAACTGGAGCGACGGCTCGCGGCCGGCGGTTCGCCGGTGCGGGCGATCGCCGCGCATCCGGGCTATGCGGCCACCGAGGTCGGCAGCAACACCGGCACCTGGTTCGACCGCCTCTTCGGTTTCGGCAAGAAGTTCCTGCAGCGCACTCCGGCGCAGGGCGCCGAATCGGTCGTGTACGCCGCGACCCGGCCGGAGTTGCGTGGCGGGTACGTCGGCCCGGACGGGTTCCTCGGGTTGTACGGATCGCCGCACGTCGCGTCGGCGTCGTCTCGGGCCCGCGACCCGGAGACCGCCCGTCGGCTGTGGGAGCTGTCCGAACAGCTGACCGGGGTCCGCTTCGAGCTCTGATCGGCACCATCGCAACGTGCGAAATCGGCGATGCGGTCGTTCCAGGAAACTCCGGAACGACCGCATCGCCGCATTCGTGTGCCCTACCGCTTCACGCCAGGGTTCCTGACGAGCTTCTTGTTGGCGAATTCCGCGAATCCGAACCGGGACAGCTCACGGCCGAATCCGGAACGCTTGACCCCACCGAACGGGAGATCCGGTGAACTCTTGCTGGTGCTGTTGATCCACACCATCCCGGTTTCGAGTTCGCTCGCCGCACGGTCCGCCTTCTCCGGGTCCGACGTGAACACACTCGATGCGAGACCGAACGGCGAATCGTTGGCGGCCTCGATCGCAGCGTCGAGTGAACCGACGCGGTGGACGACCGCGACCGGCCCGAACAGCTCCTCGTAGTACGCGCGCATCCCGGGAGCGACATCGACCAGGACCGTCGGCGGGTAGTACGCACCGTCCCCGTCCGGACGTTCACCGCCGGTCAGCGCCCGAGCACCGTTCGAGACCGCGTCCTGCACGAGTTCGTCGAGATCGTCGACCGCCGACGGGACGACAGCGGGCCGAGTTTCGTCCCTGGATCGGACGGGTCGCCGGGCTGCCAATCGGCCATCGCGGCAAGGAATTTCTGCACGAACTCGTCGTAGACCGGCTCCTCCACGAAGAACCGCTTCGACGCCGTGCACGCCTGCCCGCCGTTGGCGAACCGGCCGACTGCGGCTGCAGCGGCGGCCGCATCGATGTCCGCATCGCGCAGCACGATGAAAGGATCCGAACCCCCGAGCTCGAGCACGCACTTCTTCATGTGCCGACCCGCAACCTCACCCACGGCAGAGCCGGCCTTCTCGGATCCGGTCAGCGAGACACCCTGGACCCGCGGATCGGCGATCGCGTCCGCAACCTGAGCGGACGAGATGAACGCATTGGCGTACACGCCCTCCGGCAGACCGGCCTCGGCGAAGACGCGTTCGATCGCCAGCGCGGACTGCGGGCAGTTACGCGCGTGCTTGAGGACGATCGTGTTGCCCAGCGCGAGGTTCGGCGCCGCGAACCGAGCCACCTGGTAATAGGGATAGTTCCACGGCATCACACCGACCAGCGGCCCGATCGGTTCCGTACGAACCACCGCCGAGCCGGAGCCCGCGATGTCGAGTGGTTCGTCGGCCATGAACTCCTCGGCGTGGTCGGCGTAGTACCGATAGATGGATGCGACCAGGGCGACCTCGCCCTTGGCCTGCGCGATCGGCTTGCCCATCTCCAGCGTGAGAAGGCGGGCCAGCTCGTCGGCCTGCTCCTGGTAGATCTCGGCGACGCGAGCCAGGACGGCGCGCCGCTTCTCGAGAGGCGTGGCGCGCCACTCGCGGTAGGCGGCGGCACTGCGCGCGATGAGATCCTTCAGTTCGGCATCCGAGATCTCCGGGTACTGCGCGAGCTGTTCCCCGGTGGCGGGGTCGATGGTGGTGTAGACACCCATGTTTTCCTCCTGCTGATCGACGATGCGGGAGTACTCCGCGCGGTTCCGAGGAGACCCGTCACTTGCGCCGGTACCAGGCGGCGAGCTTCGCGAGTTCGGCGTCGACGAGGGCCGAGCGACCGGCCAGGAACGGGTACACGTGCTGCTGTCCCTCACCGATGGACAGGGTCACGTCGACACCGGCGGACTCGGCACGCTCCTGGAGACGGGTCGCGTTGTCGAGGAGCGACTCGACGCTGCCGGCCGTGACGAACAGCCGGGGGAACCCCGTGAAGTCGGCGTACAGCGGGTTCGCCAGGGGCGTGGTGGGATCGATCGTGTCGCCGAGAACACCGGCGATCATGCCTGCGAGCAGCTCCGGCGTGATGAGAGCGTCGGTGGCGTCGTTGGTGACGAGGGTTTCGCCCTTGTTCTCCATGTCGAGCCACGGCGAGAAGGCGATGACCGACCCCGGGCCCTGCTTACCCTGCTGCAGGAGCGCGAGCGCGATGGAGATCGCGAGGTTGCCGCCGGCCGAATCACCGATTGTGGTGACGTCCTGCGGCGCGATCCCGTCCGCGACCAGCGCGTCGAAGACCGCGACACCGTCCTCGATCTGTGCGGGATGCCCGAACTCGGGGGCCCGGCGGTAGTCGAGGACGAAGCTGACGACACCGAGAGCCTTGGCGACGTGACCTGCGAGTTTGCGGTGGCTGGACGCCGACCCGACAGCGAAGCCGCCGCCGTGCGTGTAGAGCAGGACCTTGGATGCGTCCGCGCCCTGCGGCAGGCACCAGATGCCGGGAACGCCACCGACGGTGTCCTCGCGGTAGGTCACGCCCTCGGGTTCGACGGTCGGCTGGTGTCACTCGTCGAAGAGGGAACGCAGCAGACGCACCGACAGCTCCGGGTTGGCCGCCATGATCTCCGACCAATCGGCGTAGAGGTCGCGCAGCACGTCCCGGTCCTCGACGCTGCCCGCTGCGATTCCGGTCTGTTCGGAAACATTGCTGGTCATGGAATTTCCTTCTGTGAGTATCGGAGTTTTCCCGGTGCAGGGACGAACGACGTCACCTACCGGTGTGGTCTTCGGTCGCGGCGACCTCGGGTGTGATGGCCGACACGACTCCGTGCTTCCCACGCTAGAGAGGCGTCCCGCACCACAGCTGTTCCGATTTGAAACAGTCGGCCTGCGGGCCCGATCGATACTGTGCGAGTACTCGATAAACGAGATGTTCGGTATCGGATGCACGTCTACGCGGTGGTGCATCGTCGAGCAATCTGCCGATCGCCACATCGAACGGAGCCCATCCCCATGCACGTCTTCGCCGTCATGCCCGACGACCCCACGATTCACGACCTCGAGGTGCCCACTCCGGATCCCGAGGGCAAGCAGGTGCTGCTGAAGGTCCTCCGGGCCGGCGTCTGCCACACCGACACCCACCTGCGAGCCGGTGGGTACGACCTCGGCAGCCGCGGAAAGATGAGCCTGAAGGAACGCGGCATCGAATACCCCATGGTGCTCGGCCACGAAGTGGTCGGAGTCGTCGAGAAGGTGGGCGACGAAGTCGGGTCGGTGCAAGTGGGCGATGTGCGCCTGATCTACCCGTGGATCGGCTGCGGCACCTGCCGTCAGTGCCGTGAAGGTCACGACAATCGTTGTGCCGCAGGGAAAAACCTGGGTGTCGCCCGGCACGGCGGATACGCCGAGAGCATCCTCGTGCCCGACGAGAAGTACCTCGTGGACATCGACGGTCTCGATCCGAGCTGGGCCGCCACCATGGCGTGCTCCGGCCTGACCGCCTACAGTGCCGTGGACAAGATCCTTCCCCTCGATCCCGACGAACCCGTGGTGATCTTCGGAGCCGGAGGACTCGGCCTGACGGCCATCGCGATCCTGCGGTCGCGCGGACACCGCAACATCTGCGCCGTCGACGTCGCCGACCGGAATCTCGAGTCCGCCCGCGCCATGGGGGCCACCAACACGTTCAATCCGGGAACGGGCGATGCCGCGGCGCTTCGCGAGGCCGTCGGTGCGCCGGCCGGGGCGGTCGTGGACTTCGTCAACAACGGTGCCACGGCCACCTCGGCATTCGAGATCCTGGTCAAGGGCGGAATCATGGTTCAGGTCGGGCTCTTCGGCGGCGAGGTCACCGTCCCGACCGCGCTGCTGGCACTCCGCATGATCCGCATCGAGGGAAGTTTCGTAGGAACTCTCTCGCAGATGAAGGAACTCGTGCGATTGGCGCAACGCGGGGAGGTTCCCACCATCCCCGTCGTCGAACGGCCGCTGTCGGCAACCGAGGTGTCCGGTGCCCTGGACGATCTCACCGCGGGGGCAGTCACTGGACGCATCGTCCTGAGGGCCTGACAATGGAGTGATGCCAGTGGAAGGGTCGCGGCGCCAGGACGAGGTGAGGAACGCCCTCGAGCGCATGCTCGAGGAGGGCCTCCTCCGGGCCTCCGTGCCGGAATCCCTTGTTGCGGCGGAGATCGAGCAGAGCTGGCGTCGCTCCATCTCGAACCGGGTCGACCCCGGAGCCGAACCGCTCGTCCTCGGAGAGATCGACCCGGACAGCGCCATCCTGCGCGCGGCAGGTCGCGTCCTGGACCAGTGGCAGAACAACCTCACCCAGTCGCGATTGGCGCTGCTGCTCGCCGACGAGAACGGCCGCATCATGTCCCGCCGGATCGTCGACGCCGAGGATGCGCAAATCCTGGATCAGGCCAACGCAATCGAGGGTTTCGACTTCTCCGAGCAGGCCCTGGGCACGAACGGCCTCGGCACTCCCATCGAAGCTCGCGACGTCGTATTCGTCCGTGGCAGCGAACATTTCAACGACAATCTGGCGAGTCTGGCGTGCGCCGGAGCTCCCATCAAGCACCCCGTCACCGGGCGGATGGTCGGATCGCTCGCCTTCGCGTCCCACATCGACGTCTCGAGCCCGCTGATGGTGGCGATGGCCCGGCAGGCCGGACAGCAGATCGCCGAAGCGCTCGAGAGCATGGCCGATTCCCGCGACCTGGAGTTGGCACGTGTGTACCGCCGCTTCCGTGCGGGTCGGCGATCGGTGTTGGTGATGAGTTCGGACACCGTGATGACGGATCTGCCGTCTCTCGCACACCTGGATGCGGAAGCGCACGCCGTGTTGTGGGAGAAACTGCGAGCCCATCGTTGGGGCGACGACGCCCTGCGCCTGGAACTCCCCACGCTCGGAACCGAGGCGCTGGTGCGGCGTCTGGGCCGCGACGAACACGACGCAATCTTCGCTCTCGAGTTCGTGACTCCCGGTGCGGCCGAACCGATGCCCACCGATCTCGGTGCACGCCCGAGGGGTGGGAGCATCCCGGTCATCGGCGGCACGTCCGACGGACTGATCGCCACCCGCCGGCCCACGGAGTCCGCATACGAACGGGTGCGTCGTCAGCTCACCGCCGTGGCGGGCCCGGATGGATTCATCCACCTCGTCGGCGCCCCCGGGGTCGGCAAGCGCTTCCAGGCCACGACGTGGCTTCGCGAACGAACCGGCCGGGACCCTGCGGTGTTCACCCGGCCCGACCTCTCCGAGAACAGCAGCTTCTGGGACGCCGCCGGCGAAGTCCTGCGCGAGGGCAGGGGTGTCGTCGTCGATGCCGACGATGTCGGACACGAAAGTCGCACGCGCCTCGCGGACTTCGCTCGGGACCGGGGCTCCGAAGCTGCGAACGGTGCCTTGGTGATTCTCACCGAGCGCGGTGGCTCCCAGGACGACTCGACACCCATGTCCGTGCGTGTCCCCTCGCTCGCGGAGTTGCGCGACGAGTTGCCGTCCGTCATCCGCGAGGTCGCTGCCGCCCGCTTCCCCGGTACACCGCCGCGATTCTCGCCCGTCGCGCTCCGTTGCCTGCTGGCCTGGCGCTGGCCGGGAAACGTCGCAGAGCTGGTCCGGTTGCTGGCGTCCCTGCCACCGGCACAGGAAGGCGGGTTCGTCCAGGCGAAGGACCTCCCACCCTCCATGTGCGATACCACCCGTTCCACGATGAGCCGCTACGAGCAGGCCGAACGTGAGGCGATCATCGGCGCACTGCGCGACGCCGAAGGCAACAAGTCGCGCGCTGCGGAGATCCTCGGCATAGGCCGGACCACGCTGTATCGCAAGATGCGGACCTTGAAGATCGACGACGAACAGCTGAGCACGTTCGGCCCCTGACGCCCGGGCATCTCCGGCAGGTGTCCGCCCCGGGCATTGCCGTAGAGCCCGAGAACCTCCGAGCGGATGTGGCTCTTTCGACAATCCACACCCCGCTCGGAGGTTCTCTTCACCTCGAGCCGGTACACCGCAACCACGCCCCGGCCGGGTAGACCTAGGTGGCCGCCGACAGCGCCGGCTCGGCGGAACTCGGGTTCGGGGATTCGTCGGTGCGGTCGGGACCGTCCGTCCCGGCCCGGACCTTCGGAATCAGCACCGTCAGGACGACTCCCAGCAGTGCGAAGCCTGCGAGGACATAGAACACCGCGTCCACCCCGAGCCCGGCGGCCAGGAACAGGCCACCCAGCAGCGGGCCGCTGACGCCGCCGAGCCTGCCGAAGCCCGCAGCCCACGCGACGGCAGCACCGCGCATCCGGGTGGGGAAGTAGTTCGCCACCAATCCGTACACCAGAATCGACGTTCCGGTGGTGCCGAAGCCGACGACGGCGACGAAGAACAGCAGGACGGGAAGCGGCAGGTTCAGGGTCATCAGGGCGACGAAGGTCGCGCCGATGAAGAAGCCCGTGGCCACAACAGGTTTCGGCCCGAATCGGTCGGCGCACCGCGAGCCGGCGACCGCGCCCAGGATTGCACCTCCACTGAGCACGAGGAGGAAGGCCAGCGATCCCTTGGTGTTGAACCCCGACTTCTCCATCAACACCGGCAACCACGTGTTGAGGTAGTAGTTGAGGAACTGTCCGAGGGCGCTGATCGATCCCACCACGATCGTCGAGAACAGGAATCCGCGCCCGACCAGGCCGGCGAAACCCACCCGCTCGGTCTTCGCCGGCGGCGCGAGGCTGTCGGGCATCGGCACACCGGTTCGCGCGGAGACCGCGCGGGCCTCGTCGATCCGGCCGCGGGCGACCAGCCACTGCACCGACTCGGGCATCTTCACGATCGCCAGGGGCAGCAGCGTGACGATCGGCAGTGCTCCGACCATGAACAGCCCTCGCCAGCCGATGGATTCCAGCAGAAGGATCGCGAGAAGGGCGCCCAGCAGGCTCCCCAGCGGCACGCCGGAGTAGGTGATCGCACTGTAGAGGTTCTTCTTGCCCGGCGGGGCGATCTCGGTCACCAGGGTCGCGGTCGTCGCGATGAGTGCCCCGATGCCGAGGCCGGTGACGAAGCGCATCGCACCGAAGGTGGTGGTCGTCGTCATCAGTGCGGTGACGAACATGCCGATGGAGAACCATGCGTAGGAGATGAGCATGACCTTGCGACGTCCCAGCACGTCGCCGACGGCGCCGGCGAGCAAGGCGCCGAACATCATTCCCAGCAGCGCGTAGCTGCCGAGCGTGCCCGCGAGCGCGGGCGTGACCTCACCGATGTGACTCGGGTCGTCGAGGAAGGTGGACACCACCGCGCCGTAGGCGACGAGGTCGTAGCCGTCGAAGATCAATCCGACGGTGGCGAGGGACACGACCCACGCGACGGTTCGTCTGCGTCGAGTGTCCGGATCGATTGTTGTCGAAGTCATTCGGTTCTCCGATGGGGGAGCAGGTTTCGTCATGTGGTCGGCGCGGCGGCCGGTTCGGTGTGCCGGTGGCGCCCGTTCGGGTCGGACGGCCGGTCGCCTCGATCCCGACCGGAGGGCGCGGAATTCCCCAGAAGCTCTGCGGGGAAGTCGATCTCGCGCTTGAGGATCTTGCCGGTGCTTCCCTTGGGAAGCCTGTCGACCAGCCAGACGTGGCGCGGATACTTGTAGGCGGCCACGCGGGTCCTGACGTACTCGCGGAGTTCGTCGGGTGTCGCGGCGGCACCGGCACGCAAGGTGATCGCGGCGGCGACCTCCTCACCGTGCGTCGCGTGAGGCATACCGATGACCGCGGCCTCGCGCACTGCAGGATGCTCGTAGAGCACTTCTTCGATCTCGCGCGGGTAGATGTTGTACCCGCCCCGAATGATGATGTCCTTCTTGCGGTCGACGACGAAGTAGAAGCCGTCGTCGTCGCGGACGGCCATGTCACCGGTATGGAACCAGCCGTCGACGATCGCCGCCGCGGTCGCGTCCGGGCGGTTCCAGTAGCCCTTCATCACGTTGTGCCCCCGAATGACGATCTCGCCGACCTCACCGGACGGGACCTCGGCGCCGTTCCTGTCCACCACCTTCATGTCGACACCGTCGATGGGCAGTCCGATCGAGCCGGGCTTCGTGTGGCCGAGCCGGTTGAAGGTGGCGGTCGGCGACGTCTCGGTCAGACCGTAACCCTCGAGAATCGGGGCGCCGAAGGTCTCCTCGAAGCCGTTCAGAACCTCGACCGGCAATGCGGCACCACCGGAGACGCACATGCGCAGACTCGACGTGTCGACCTGCCCGAGATCGGTGTGGAGCAGGGCGACATACATCGTGGGAACGCCCTCGAACACGGTCACCCCGTGTCGCTCGATGAGCTGCAGAACCTTCGCAGCGTCGAACCGCTGTACCAGCGACACACTCGCGCCCGCCAGGGTGGAGGCGTTCAGTGCGTTGCTCTGCCCGAACGCATGGAAGAACGGCAGGCACCCCGCCACCACGTCGCCGGGCCCGAAATCGAACATGTCGACGAACGTGACGGCGTTGCGACGCAGATTCGCGTGGGTGAGCTGGGCACCCTTCGGGGTGCCGGTCGTGCCCGAGGTGTAGAGGATGACTGCCGTATCGTCCTCCTCACGCGGAGCGACGTCCTCGGCGGCCGGCCACTCCGCGACGGCCGCGACGGTCTCCTCGTCGACGACGACGGTCTCGGTTCCGGTCGCTGCGGCAGCGGACTCCGCCTCGGCCGTCACCGTGCTCCACACCAACGCGAGCACGGCACCGGAATCGCGGAAATGGTGCTCGAGTTCGCGGGCCTTGAGCAGCGGGTTCATCGGCACGACCGTCGCGCCGGCACGAAGAACGCCGTAGTAGAGAACCGGGAATGCCAGAACGTTCGGCAGTGCGATCGCGACACGGTCGCCCGGCAGGACTCCTCGGGCCCGGAGGCGCGCTGCGGCGCGCGCGGTCAGGGCGTCGAGTTCTGCATAGGTGACGACGACGTCGTCGACACGAAGGGCGGGCCGATCCGGATATCGGCGCGCGGACTCGGTGAGGATATGAGCGAGGTTCGTCATGACAGGCTTTCGGGTGCGGGACTTTCGGGTGCTGGGTAGGCCATCGCCAGCAGCGGCGGCGGCCGGAACGGGGTCCACCTGCCGACGGGCTGGGCGAGACGGTCCGCGACGGCCCACAACGCTGCCGGGTGACGGATGATCCCGATGTGGCTGGCCAGGACGGCGATGTTCTCCGCACGCTCGGACGGCTCGTCGAGGCAGGCACGCCAGGCGACGACGCCGTCGAGCGGGCTGTAGATCGACGTCGCAGGGACCGGGAGCGGACCCTTGCCCCGTTCGAGCGGAACGTCCAACGGCTCGATGTGCTCGTGGGCGTAGGAATGGAACAGCCGGTTGGCGCGGCTCTGCTCGTGCCGGGCCAGACGGATCGGGCTGCCCAGCGTGATGACCTGCCGGACGGCGTCCGGAGTGCGACGAGCCAGCTGGCGGGCGTAGATACCCCCGAGACTCCACCCGATGACCGTGACCGGCTGCTGGAACCGGTTGGTCAGGTAGTCCAGCCGTGCCCGCATACCGTGCACCGCCTTGCCGGTGGGGCCGATGTTGCGGCCGAGCCTCCACCCGTAGGTCCGGTATCCGAGTCCCCGGAGCACGAAATGCATCGTCGCCGCGGACATGTCGGTTCCGTGCAGGCGGGGCAGGATGAGCACGGGATGGTTGTCTCCACGCGGAAGTGTGGCGAACAGGGGTGCCGCGCACGCGAGGAGCGCCCCGTCGAGGGCCGCTCGCGGGTACTCGGTGTAGTGGAGCAGATCACCCGGTGCCGACATACCTCGTTGCGAGGTGCTGGTCATGTGATGGTCTCGCTTCGTCGGAGGAGGAATTCGATGATGGCGGGGATGGTCTTCTTCGCCGCGGTCCGGCCCACGAGCACCCCCACGTGCCCGCCCTCGAGCCGCAACTCGTGTTTGTCGGACGAGCCGACCAGATCGATGAGCGGGGCGGCGGACGCCTCCGGCACGATGTGGTCGCGGTCGCCCAGCACCGTCAGGAACGGCACCGTGATGTCGGAGAGGTGGACCCGGTCTCCGCCGAGGACGATCGTGTCGTCGACGAGCGCGTTGGTCCGGGTCATCTCCGCCAATTGCCGTGCGACCCCACCGGGGAGCGGAACGTGATCGGTGGCCCAACCGATCATCGCCTGATAGGCCGTGACGTAGTCGTCGTTCCACAGCTTGTCGAACAAGTCGACGTACCGGGTGATCTGCGTGGTCGGCTTCAGAATCTGGAACGCCTGGTGGACCACCCGCGGCGGCACGTTGCCGTCGACATCGAGCAGTTTCTCGACATCCTGCTCGACCGTGCCGAGCACGCTGGTCAACGGTCCCAGTTGCTGCAGGTCGATCGGCGCGGACACGACGGTCAGGCTGCGCAGCGGCGCGTCGCGATGATGGGCGGCATAGAGCAGGGACAGGACGCTGCCGAAGCAGTAACCGAGCATGTTGACCTGATCGGTTCCAGAGATGCGGCGCACCTCTTCGACCGCGGCGGGAATGTAGTCGTCGACATAGTCCTCCAACCGGTTCGCCGCGTCGCGCTCGTCGGGAACCCCCCAATCCAGCAGGTACACATCGAATCCGGCGTCCACGAGCTGCTCGATGAAGCTGTTGCCCTTCTGCAGATCCAGGATGTAACTACGCGAGAACAGGCCGAAGACGATCAGGAGCGGGGGCGAGACCCGCACGTCGTCGTTGCGGTACCGCCACAGTTCGGTGCGACCGTGGCGCCACACCACATCCTTGGGCGTCGTCCCCACCTCGGGTCGTGAGATTCCCGCCGCCATACGAATTCCGTTGCGTGCCCGGAGCACGGAACGTTCGAGCTCCCGGCCCACACGGCCGACGATGCCCGGTGCTTCGACGTCGATCGTCATCGTCCATCACTCCCTGTTCGAGCGGTGTCGCGCTGCTCGAGCTGCAGCGACAGCCGCCGCACGTCCCGGTCCAACGCCCCGAGCTGTGCGTGCATCCGATGCAGGTCGCTGCCGGCCGGCAGATTGACCAGGTGCCACACCGTCGCGGCGAGACCGTTCAGGCCATCGCCCACGGCACGCCGGATACCGAAAACGGTGGCGGTGACTGCCGCGAACCGATCGCTGCGCACCAACGCTTCGGCCGGCGGCGCGACGATTCGTTCGGCGAAGTCGTACGGCGCTCTCCAGCTTGGCAATCCGATCATCGATATCCCTCGTTGCGCATGAAAACCCCCTCCGGTCCGATCCCTGTCGAACCCCGGCGATGTGTGCATCCGACCGCTGGGGTGCCGCCGATCGGCGGCACCCCTCCCTCCGTGCGGTCGGCAGGTCAGACCGTCACCGGGACAGCGGACTTCAGCTCGAAGCCGCGGTACCCGTCGGCGACGACCCCGGAGAGAACGCCGCGGTAGTTGCCCAGCCCGCCCAGGTAGAACAGAACGCTCGGCTTCTTGCCCGGAATGTTCGCGCCGAAGATCCACGAGTTGCCTCGGGTGAACAGCGTGGCGTTCGCGATCTCCGTGCAGGTCTCGGTCCACTCCTCCTCGGCCTCCGGCGAGGGCTCGACGGCGCGGATGCCGTTGCGCTCGGCGTACTCGACGGTGTCGCTGATCCACTCGACCTGCGTCTCGATGGTCGGCGGCAGGTTCGTGAACGGGCCGTTGGGTCCGAGGACCATGAACCAGTTGGGGAAGTTCGCGGTCGTGACACCCAGGTAGCTCGTCGGCTGACCGTTCCAGTGGTCGTTGATGTGCAGGCCGTCCCGGCCACGGATCTCGATGCGGCGGTAGTTGCCGTCCACCGCGTCGAATCCGGTGGCGAAGACGAGCACGTCGAGTTCGTGCAGCACGCCGTCCTCGGTCACGACGCCCTTCGCGGTGACCTCGCGGATCGGGTTCTCCTTGATCGCGACGGCCTCGACGTTCGGCCGGTTGTACACCTCGTAGTAGCCGCTGTCGCACAGCGGACGCTTGGCGAACAGACCGGTCGGCATCAGCTTGCGGGCGGTCTCCGGATCCTCGATGATCTCCGCGACCTTGCTGCGGATGAACGATGCGGCGGCTTCGTTGGCGGCCTCGTCGGTGGCGATGTCGCCGAAGGTCCCGAACATGAAGCGGAAGCCGCCGCCGTGGTCCCAGGCCTCCTGGAAGATGCGGTTGCGCTCCTCCTCCGACACCGACATGGCCGGCAGGGTGGACTCCTCGAAGCCGAAGGCCACCGCGGACTTCTTGGCGCGGTCCCAGATGCCGTCGTAGTCGGCCTTGATCGCGTCGATCTGTTCCTTCGTGACCGGTCGGTTGCCGACCGGCACGGAGTACTGCGGGGTCCGGACGAACACGGTGAGGTGCTCGACCTCGGGGGCCAGGGCGGTGATGACCTGCTGGCCGGTGGATCCGGTGCCGATGACACCGACGCGACGGCCGGCGAGGCTCTTGCCCTCGGGCCAGGCCGCGGTGTGGATGGTCTCGCCCTCGAAGGTGTCCAGACCGGGCAGGTCGGGGAAGTTGATCGCGGAGAGCAGACCGACGGCGTTCACGACGTACTTGGCGCGGTAGACCTCACCCTTGTCGGTGGTGACCTCCCACAGGCTTTCGTCGTCCAGGTAGATCGCGGAGGTGACCTCGGTGCCGAACCGGAAGTGGCGGCGCAGGTCGAACCGCTCGACGACGCTCTCCAGGTACTCGAGGATCTCCGGCTGGGTGATGTAGGTGGTCTTCCAGGTGCCGTCCTGCAGCAGGTCGCGGTCGAACGAGAAGCGGTAGAGGTGGCTCTCGGTGTCGGAGAGGGCACCGGGGTAACGGTTCCAGTACCAGGTGCCACCGGGGCCTTCCGCCTTGTCGAAACCGACGGTGGTCAGCCCGAGTTCGTTGTGCAGCTTGTGCACGGCGTAGATGCCGCCGAATCCGGCGCCGATGACAACGGCGTCGACGAAGCTGGGTGCGATCTGTGCAGTCATGGAAATTGCCTTCGTTCGGTGCGATGAGATTGGTGTCGAATCCGACCCGAAGCGGAAAACCCCTGCGTTCCGCTTCCTGTGGCGTCTCCCGCCGTGTCGATCCCGTGTGACAGTCGACACGAGGTCTGTATTCGAAATTAGGCCTGTATTCCGGCACACAGCTGTTCCGATGTGAAACACATCCGGAACACCCTGTCGCGCCGACAGGTCTGCGCAGCACCGGACACGCGGAGAGGGGCCGGACGAGGAGCCAACCTCGTCCGACCCCTCTGCGCGGGGACATGTTCCCGGCGGGAAGCGACCCGCCCGGTGCTGTCGGTGTTATTCGTTCTCGGTCAACGATTTTCGGAACCGCTGGTCAGCAGTTCACGTGCTCGGAGAATGTTCGCCTCGACTTCGTCGCCGAGATCCACGGCGGGAAGCGAGCCGATTTCGCCGCGGAGCAACTCGACATCCTTGAGCAGCAGGTCGTACTGGACATCGGCGAGGTTGTCGCCCATCCAGCTCTGGCCGGTGGACACTCCGATCACGTCGAAGAGGTCCCGGGCTGCGACCCCCGACTGCTCGGCGACAGCGAGCATCCGTGCGGCGGCGGCCAGGTTGTAGGTGGCGAGGGTGTTGTTGAGCAGCTTCACGATGGCCGGCTGTCCGTAGGACTGCATGCGGAACACACGGCCGGAGATGTCCTCCAGCAGAGCGTTTTCGGCGTCGGTGGGAGCGGGTCCGGCGAGGAAGACGGTCATCGTGCCGTGGCGTGCACCCTGGGGGCCGCCCGACACGGGGGCCTCGAAGACACGCCAGCCGTCCGGGGCCGAGGGCAGGATCTTCCGGGCGTCCGCGGGCGCGAGCGTGGTGTGGACGAAGACGGTCAACGGCTGGGCGGTGTGGGCCGTCAGGGCCTCGAACACCGACGAGACCTGGTCTGCCAGCCGCACCGCGACATGGACACTGTCGACGGACGGCCAATCGACGTCCGCCAGGTCGCTACCGGCCGGCGACCCGGTCTCCTGCGACCACTCGCGGAGGCGATCCTGGTTGAAGTCGTAGCCGTACACCTTCCGGCCCAGCTCGGCGAGATGTGCGCCGACACTTCCGCCGATGGGCCCGAGTCCGATAACCAAGTGCATGAGGGTTTCCTAGAGATATTGAGTGGGTGGGGCGGCGATCCGCACGGACCCTGATGTGCCGCGGGATGTCGCCTCAGTTGGTGGGCGACTCGACCTCGAGGCCGCGCTCGGCCATGACTTCCTTGAGCAGGGTCAGGGCGTTGAGGACGCGCGGGAATCCGATGTAGGGGATGCACTGGATCAGAGCGCCGACGATCTTCTCCTTGGTCAGGCCCACATTGAAACCCACATTGATGTGCAGCTTCAGCTGCGGCTCGGTGCCCAGGGCGACCAACGTGGAGATGGTGACGAGCGTCTGCTCCTGCCGGCTCAGGCTCGTCCGGGAGTAGATGTCCCCGAACGCGAACGAGACGATGTAGTCGGGCAGCTCGGTGTCGAGATCCTTGTAGGACTCGACGAGCTTGGCGTGATCGAACGTGTTGGAGTGCTCGGTGGAGACGAGCCCCATCATGCGGTCGAGGCCTCGCTGGAAGCGTTCTGTGGTCATGTCTGTGGTCATGAGGTCGTCCTGTCGGCTCGCAGGACACGGTCGGTTCGCGTCCCGATGTGTTGTCGTCCGCCGCGGTGTCACCGATGTGACGGGCACCATGGCTACCGCTCCCACGCTAGAGCGACAGGCCGAAGTGACGGTGTTCCGATGTGGAACAGTCCGCTCTACATGTAGCGGCCGCCGGTGACCTCCGCGACGGTCCCGGTCATGTACGAGGACAGGTTCGACGCGTAGAAGAGGGCGACGGAAGCTATTTCGGACGGTTCGCCGGCCCGCTGCATGGGGATCTCGGACATCTTCTGGTCCCACGCCTTCTGTGGCATCGCTTCGGTCATCGCCGTGCGGATGAGACCGGGCTGAACGGCGTTGACCCGTACCCCGAGATGTGCGACCTCCTTGGCCGCCGCCTTCGTCAGGCCGACGATTCCGGCCTTGGCCGCGGAGTAGTTCGTCTGACCCACGAAACCGACCTTGCCGGAGATCGAGGACAGGTTGATGATCGATCCGCCGCCGTTCTCACGCATGATCCCGGCCGCCAGACGGGTGCCGTTCCAGCATCCGCGCAGGTGAACAGAGATCACGTCGTCGAACTGCTGTTCGGTCATCTTGCGCATCGTCGCGTCGCGGGTGATGCCGGCGTTGTTGACCATGATGTCGAGCGATCCGAACGATTCGACGGCAGCGTCGAGCAGACGGGCCACGTCGTCGGAGGAGACCACGTTGCAGCCGACGCCGAGCGCCTCGGTTCCGAGCGAAGCAGCAGCATCCTTCGCCTTCGCCTCGTCGAGGTCGCCGATCACGACCCGGGCGCCGTTGTCGGCGAACGTACGGGCGATCGCGTATCCGATCCCCTGAGCGCCTCCGGTGATCACCGCGGTGCGTCCTGACAGCATGAGAATCCCTTCGTTGTGACCCGACTCGGTCGGATCCGTGTGTGTCACCGCGTCGAAGCGGAATGGAGCTTGGTCGATTGCACGGCGATTCCCGCTTCGAGGGCGGATTCGACGTCGGCCGAATCCATTCCGGATTCCACGAGCAGTGCACGAGTGTGCTGACCGAGCGCGGGGACGTCGCCCATGCGGGCCTCGACATCGCTGAAGGTCGCCGGGGGAAGCAGCGCCTCGACCTCGGCGTTCTCGGTGCCGACGGTGCGCCAACGGTTTCTGGCGGCAAGTTGCGGATGGGCGACGACCTGCTCGATCTGCTTGACCTGTGCCGCGGGAACACCGGCAGCGGCAAGTTTCGCATCGAGTTCGGCGGTCGACCGGCGAGCGGTTCGTTCGGCCACCGCGGCGTCGCACTCGGCTCGATGTTTCACGCGGTCGATGTTTGTCGCGAAGCGGGGATCGTCGGCGAGTTCGGGCGCTTCGAGGACGTCGTGGACCAATGCGCGCCAACCGTTCTCGCTCTGCACACCGATCAGCACCTGGCCGTCGCGAGTGGGATACGCGTCGTACGGCGCGATCGACGTGTGGCTCAGCCCCATGCGCGGTGGCTGCTCGCCCGTGTACATCTGCGTGTACATCGAGTGGCCCATCCACTCGACCGTGGCCTCGAGCATCGACACGTCGATCACGGATCCCTCACTCGTACGTCCCCGCCGCAACAGGGCTGCAAGAACCGCTTGGGCACAATACATTCCGGACGCGATATCGGCCGTGGGGATACCTGTCTTCACCGGGGTTTCGGGCGTGCCCGTGATCGAGATCAGGCCCGCCTCGGCCTGTACGAGCATGTCGTAGGCCTTGCGTTGCTCCATCGGCCCGCCCGCGCCGAACCCGGAGAGGTTCACCACGATCAATTCGGGGTGATCGGCACGCAGTTGTTCGGCTCCGAACCCGAGTCGCTCGGCCGCGCCGGGCGCGAGGTTCTGCAGGAAGACATCCGCACGATCGACGAGATTCCGTACGGCCGTGCGTCCTTCCGGCCGCTTGAGATCGACGGCGATCGATTCCTTGCCTCGGTTGAGCCACACGAAGTGCGCGCCCGTGCCGTGCACCACGTGGTCGTAACCGCGCGCGAGGTCGCCACCGTCGGGGCGTTCGACCTTGATCACGCGGGCTCCGAGATCGGCAAGGTTACGGGTGGCCAGCGGTGCTGCCACGGCCTGTTCGAGCGCGACGACGGTCACGCCCTCGAGGGGGAGTGTCATTTTGCCTTCTGTTCCTGCTTCACGAGTCCGCCCCCGATGATCAGGCGCTGGATTTCGCTGGTGCCCTCGTACAGGCGCAGCAGGCGCACGTCGCGGTAGATCCGTTCGACGGCGACCTCGCGCATGTACCCGCTGCCGCCGTGGATCTGCACGGCGAGATCGGCCACCTTGCCGACCATTTCGGTGCAGTACAGCTTCGTCACCGAAGGGGCGATACGGCGGTCGGTCTCCTCGACCCATGCCTTTGCGGCGTCACGGACGAGCGCGCGGCCGGCCATCACCCCGGTCTGCTGATCGGCGATCATCGCCTGCACCAGCTGGAAGTTGCCGATCGGGGTGCCGCCCTGAGTTGCCGCAGCCGCGTACGCGACCGATTCGTCGAGGGCGCGCTGTGCCTGCCCGACGGCCAGCGCGGCGATGTGCACGCGGCCGCGGGCGAGCGAGATCATCGCGGCCTTGTAGCCCACGTCCTCGTTGCCGCCGACCAGCGCTGCCGCGGGAACCCGGACCTGGTCGAAGTGCACGTCCGCGGTCCAGGCGCCGGCCTGGCCCATCTTGGCGTCCTTGTTGCCCACCTGCACACCGTCGGCGTCCGCCGGGACGAGGAAGACCGCGATGCCGGTGCCGTTCTCGTCGGCCGGACGCGTGCGCGCGAAGACGACGAACAGATCGGCGATCGGTGCGTTGGTGATGAACCGCTTCTCGCCCGTGATGATCCAGTCGTCGCCGTCGCGCACGGCCTTGGTGCGCAGTCCAGCGGGGTTCGAACCGGCACCCGGCTCCGTCAGGGCGAAGGAGGCGACGACGTCGCCGGAGGCGATACCTTCGAGCCACCGCTTCTTCTGCTCGTCGGTGCCGAAGTTGACCAGGACCTGCCCGGCGATGCCGTTGTTGGTTCCGAACATCGAGCGCAGCGACAGGGTGGTGTATCCCAGTTCCATGGCGAGTTCGACGTCCTGCATCAGGTTCAGGCCCAGGCCGCCCCATTCCTGCGGAACGGCGTAGCCGAACAGGCCCATCTCCTTGACGGCGGCCCGGATGTCGTCGGGGATGGCGTCGGTCTCGGCGATCTCCTGCTCCCGAGGGACCACGCGAGTGCGGACGAATTCTCTGACGTGCCCGAGGATGTCGGCGAAGACGTCGTCGGGGACTTCGGTTTCGAGGAGGGACATGTCACCAACTATGGCGACGGGATTATGATCGGTCCAATACCTAATCGGTAGTTCTGAAATGACATGAAAAGCATCACCCGAGGTAGAAGGGCGGATCAGGTGGAGATCTCACAACTCCAGGCGTTCCTGGCGGTTGCCGAGGAACTGCACTTCGGTCGTGCAGCCGAGAAGCTGCATCGAGCGCAGCCCCCACTGAGCCGCACCATCAAGCAACTCGAACGCGAACTCGACACCGAGTTGTTCTCCCGCAGCACCCGGGCGGTGAAACTCACGGCGAGCGGTGAGGCGCTCGTCGGCCCTGCCCGGGACGTACTCGACGCGCTGCGCCGGGCCGAGGCCGCGGTCCGCGCCGCCGACGACGGAGACGTCGGACTCGTCCGCATCGCGTTCGCCGGGGCGTCGACCCACCAACTCGTCGCTCGCCTCGCCCGGGTGGTGCGTTCGCAGCGGCCCGGCATCCAGCTCGAGCTCTCCAGCCAGAACTTCGCCCAGCCCGCGATGAAGAAGCTCGTGAGCGGCGAGACCGACATCGCGCTGGGCCGCTGGGACATCGTCCCCGCCGAGGTGGCCGTACGCGTGGTGATGCAGGACTCGCTCGTCGTAGCACTACCGGACACCCATCCGCTGGCGGGGGAACAGCGACTGTCGATCGCTCGGTTCGCTGCGGAGGGCTTCGTCTCCCTGCCCCCGCACGAGGGCGCGGTCCTTCCCGATCGGTTGCGCCGGCTCGCGCGCGCCGGAGGTTTCGTCCCCGACGTGGTCCAGGTCGCTCCGGACACCCAGACGGCATTGGCGCTGGTCAGCGCCGAGGTCGGGTGTCACCTGACCCTGGCGTCGGTGGCGGCGAACGTCAACGATCCCCATGTCGTGTTCGTTCCGCTCGACGAGTCCACCCCCGACGTCGACCTGCGGGTGGCATGGCGACGCGACGACCCCAACCCGGCATCGAAGGCCGTCCTCCGGATCGTGCTCGACACCGCCGACAAGGATTTTCGGTGAGCGTGGAGTGGTGAACATGCACTCGAATGCCGTTGCCCGACAGTCAGAGTGGGCGCAGGCCGATGATCGAGCGCGCCGAAACGTAGACGTACCGGTCGCCGGGGCGGACGCTGAGCGTTCCCCCGTCACCGAGCGCGTCCGGATCGTTGTCGACCGCAAGGAACGGGATATCCCACTCGAGGTCCCCGGTCCGGACGTCCATCGCCCACAGTCCGGTGAAATCGGACTGCACGACGAGGTCTTCGGTGTGGCCCAGCACCGTGCCGGACCGTTCGGGCACGTTCTGCCACAGCCTGGTCCCGGTGCGCAGGTCGAGTCCGGTCTCGGTGTGGGCGGTGTGATCGGTCAGCAGCGCGACGTCGCCGAGCACGGCACGCACCGTGCCCAACCGGGTGTTGGCGTTGTACTCGTCCGGTTCCCGTGGCACCGACACGAGTTCCGGGGCGGACCACACCGGGTCACCGGTCGCCCGGTCGTACGCGCCGTCGCCGAGCAGGACCGGGACGGTGTCGTCGGCGGGGCTGTCGAACGCAGGGGAGTGCGCCGCGGCGCTGTCGGTGGCGGCGATGACGGCTCCGGTGCCGTCGAGCAGGTCGGATCCGGTGACACGGAGACCGTCGCACTCGACGTGCACGCGCACGACCAGCGCGCCGAGCGTCGGCTGGACGCGGGAGCAGCCGTCCACCTGCGCGGTCCAAGTCTCGTCGCCGGTGTCGAGGTCGAACCCGGCGATGTCGGTACCGAGCGTGAGCAGTCCCTGTCCGTGGCGCACATCGAGGGCGTCGGGCAGGGCGGTGTCGTCCCAGCCGGTGCCCATGTCGAACGCGCGGGTGAAGTGCGCGTCGGGATCGAGGAGAGTTCCTGCGTGCACCCGCACGTCGTCGTTCTCGACGCTGCCTTCCGCGACGTAGAGACGGTCGTCGGTGGCGGCGATCGCGAAGGTGCCCCACTCGGTGGGGACGCGGGTGATCTCACCCGTCACGAGGTCGTAGCCGACCAGCGCCGGCTCGTCGGACCAGCCCGGAGTGAAGCACACCAGGGTTGCATCCACCGCGGAATCCGCGCATCCGGCCAGGTCGCCCGCGGGGCTGAGCCACCGGATCCGTCCGGAGTCGGCGTCGACACCGACGAGGTGCGCATCGTCCAGGGCCATGCCGCCCGGGACACCGACGAGCGCGACGGCGGTGTCGCCGAGATCGAGGAAACCCGGCATGCCCCAGTCGTATTCGCTGCCGTACACAGGATCCCGGAACTGCGCCGACTCGTGTCCGTGGACGGTGCGCGCCTCGACGGTCCAGCCGAGGCCGGGCGCCGCGTCGACCGTTCCGGTGATCTTGCGGGTGCCGTCACCGTCGGCGTGGGCGATCACCGCGACCGCGCCGGCCGTGGTCGCGGCGGCAGCAATCGCCGCGCACAACAGGTTTCGGATCTCCCGCGGCATCGCCACCGCTACACCTCCAGGCCCGGCGTCGACGCGATCTGCTCGAGGCGCTCCATCGTTAGCGGTTCGTCCGGAATATCCGCGCGGGAGGTGACATCGACCCGGGTGCCCGACGGGCGGGTCACGGTCACCGTCCGGGTCGTACTCGTCACGGGGACCGAACCTGCCGCGAGTCCTTGCGTCGTGAGGATGTACTCCCGCCGCTGGATTACCGTGCCGTCCGGTAGTTCTCGGGTCTCGACGAATCTGCTCCCGGTGGTCGGGGTGGGCGCCTCGTCGTCGGGTGTAGCGGATGGGCGTGGTTGTCCTGCCGCGACCGCGACGGTCAGCGTCGATTCGCTGCCGGGCGTCGTGACGTGCACGGCCTGGCACACACCGCCGTCGCCGGACCCGGCGGGCCGCAGTGCGCCGAGTGGGCGATCCACCGCGAGGTCGGTGACGGGAATTCCCGCCAGCACCTTGTCCAGCCGGGCGGCGGTCGCCTCGTCGATCGGCTCACTGTCCGAGGGTGCGGAGCACGATTCCGGGACGGTCGGTGTGCCCGGCGGAACCGGTGCGCTCACACGCAACTCGGGTACTGAGACCAGAGCGACGAGTTCGTCGACGGTCAGCGGGGGCCGGCCCGAGTGAACGGGGTCCCCGGCTGTGGTGTCGGCGTCGTCGGTGTGCGCGCTGATCTCGGAGCCGTCGGGAGCGTACGCCTGCGCGCTCCGGAACACCGTTCGCACCCTGTTGGTTTCGGACCAGGTCTCGTCGACGTCGACGACGGTGCCGTCGTCGAGCACGCGGCGTTCGTCGAGTCTGCCGGCGACACACGGCGGGACGGGGGCCGTCGATGCGCGGACGGACAGGGACAGCGCCCCGGCATCCTCGTCGCGGCGGATCGTTGCATACGCCGTCGTGAAACCGCCGAACCGGGCGCGGTCCGCGTCGTTCTCGACGGACGGATCGTGGATCGGCCCGAACAGCAGGGACTGCCGGGGCGCCGCGAAGACCATGTCGGCGTCGTCCGGCAACGCGCGGACGACTGCGTCGGTCATCGCGACCGCCTTCGGTCCCGAGAACCACGGATACGCGGGGTTGTCGTACCCGAAGTCGCTGCCGGAGAAGGAGAGGAACCCTGCGTCGTCACCGGGTGGTTCGACGCTCTCGCATCCGGGGATGGTCGTCGGGTAGGTCACCGGTTCGGTGACGTAGGTGTATTCCTCGGCGGCGGCCGGCGCGGCCGTCGTGGTCGTCGGAGGTGTGGTGGTCAGTTCTGGTTCGGGGTCGTGGAGCAGGCCGCTCACGATCACCCCGCACGCGGTGATCGCGACGAACGACAGGCCGTACGTCCACGCCGTGACGGCGCGCGACGTACCGGATCCGGGGTCGCTCATCGTGTTCCGTACCTCCAGCTCGACGGGTCCGGACCACCCTACGTGTCACCCGTCGCGGTGAACGTGCAGAAGTTGTCGCGACGCGCCGAGGCGCCGCGACAACTTCTGCACACTCGTCTTCGTGGCGGACGTCAGACCAGCGCGAGCGCGGCGAACGCGGCCAGGCCGACGAGCGCAGCGCCGGTCACTGCCTGCACGCGACGATCGACGACGCACATCACCGACAGGAAGCCGGGCATCGTGCCGCCGCGGCGGGAGTGGATGATGGCCGCGACGCTCGGCATGCACCGGCCGAGCGAGACGACGGTGAACATCGCCGCGCCCAGCGCGGGGGAGCCGACCGCGAGCACGCCGAGCACCAGCAGGTAGTACGCGCTGGACCGGATGAAGATCATGAAGCCGGGGCCGATGATCGCACCGAACAGCAGCGAGACCTTCCACGGCTCCATGGTCCGGCGCAGATGCCGGGGCAGCTGGCGACGTCGCATCGGCGCCGGCATCGTGAGCACACCGATCTCGTGCAGGCCGTAAGCGAGTGCGAACAGGGCCCATCCAGCGAGCAGCCACAGCGGCGACAGGTGCGCGGCGGTGACCGATCCGATCGCGCCGAGCAGCGCACCGGTGACGGCGCCGGTGCTCACCGAGCCCAGCGCGTGCCAGCCCAGGCGTCGCAGCGGCGTCGAGGAACCCTTGCGGTTGGGCTGCTTCGGCGCCGCGACGACCCCGGCCACCGACATGCCGCAGGTCGACCAGTTCGCGGCCAGCGAGGTGACCAGACCCGCGCCGACCACCGCGGCGGTCATCGCCGTCGACGTCGTCGGGGAGGCGAGGGTCGCGACACCCGCGCCGACGACGGCGGCACCGGCCGCCATGCCCAGGCGTGCTCGGACGGACACCGCGCCGTCGAGGGTCGGGCGGATGTCGGGTAGATCGGTTTCGATCGGTTGATGGGACAGGACTGCGGTCATCGGAACCTCCTGGATCGGTTGCTGTCTTCGAAAAGCTCCGCTGGGGTGTCAGCGGACGGTGACGGTGCCGGTCATGTACGGATGGATCGAGCACGTGTAGGTGTACGTGCCGGCCTGGTCGAACGTGTGCGTGAAGGTGCCGTCGCCGGTGATCCCGCTGTCGAAGGCGCCGGGCGACTCGACGTGGTGGAGGACGCCACCGTCCTCGAACCGCCATTCGACGGTGCCGCCGACCGGCACGACGGCGTCCATCGGGCTGAACTGAACATTGCTGATCTCGATCACCGCGTCGGGCGCTTCCTCTCCGGCGCATCCGGCCGCCGCGGTGGCGAGGACACCGCAGGCGAGGATCCAGCGATGCCGAACGAGTCTGCGCGGCTGCACTATTGCACGATCACTGTGCCGACCATCGACGGGTGCGGTGTGCAGTGGTACGTGAACGTGCCGGCCTCGTCGAAGGTGAATTCGTAGGTGCCCTCGGTGAGCAGTTCGCTCTGCAGCACACCGTCGAGCGGGCCGTCACCGGCGACGTCGTGGGGCAACCCGTTGTCGTCGAACCGCCACTGGACGGTCTGGCCCTTCTCGATGGTGACCGACGCGGGCGCGTACGACATGTTCGTCACGTCGATCACGACGGCGGGTTCGGTCGCCGCATCGGACGATCCGCACGCGGTCAGTCCGGAAGCGGCGATCAGTGCCGCGGCCAGTGGAAGCAGTTTCTTCACGGGGTGTCCTCTCATCGGATATACCGCAGGTTCGCGGTCATACCCACCTCGAAGTGATAGGCATTGTGGCAGTGGAACATCCACTCGCCGGGGTTGTCGGCGTCGAACTCGATCGCGAGTTCGGTGCCGGGTAGGACATTGACGGTGTCACGGCGCAGACCGCCGTATTCGGGAATCGCGAACGTGTGTCCGTGGGTGTGCATCGGATGCCACATCGTCGTGGTGTTCGCCATCGTGATGCGGACCCGTTCCCCTTGGCGCATGACCAGTTTCCCGGCGTCGGGTCCGGCCATGCCCCACACGTACCGGTCGCCGGCCTGGATCAGCTCGACCCGGTAGTCCCGGTCGACGGGCCGCGAATCGAGCCGGACCCCATCCACCGGTCGCAGCGCGCTCTCGGCGAGCAACCTGCCGTCGAGTTCCGGGATAACCGGCCCCACATCGGGATTCGTCAGGGGAGCGGCATCGGTGGAACGCAGAACGGTCGATGCGTGACCGTCCCGACCCTCGACCTTCGCGACCACCGGCCAGGCGCCGGACTTCAACGTGACGAGCACGTCGTAGCGCTGGGCCATCCCGATGATCAGGGTGTCGGTGGTCGTCGGGGTGACGTCGAAGCCGTCCGCCGCGATCACCGTCAGTTCGTGCCCGGCGATCGCGAACCGGTACGGGGTCTCGGCGGCCGCATTGATGATCCGCAGCCGCACCCGGCTGCCCGGTGCCGCCGTCACGACCTCGGGGTCGTTGGGCGGGCGCCCGTTGATCAGGTGCAGCGGATACCCGATGTGCTGGGTCATCCCGCCGAGCGGCGTCGAGGAACCGTGTCCACCGGAGACGGCGGCTTCGGCCACCGACATCTGCTCGGCGCTGTGTTCGACGGCCGTGCCACCGCCGTGCCCGCCGTGGCCGTGACCGCCGGCCATCGCCGGATTGAGTGCCGCCAGCACCGCTTCAGGTGTGGTGCCGAGCCCGTCGATCCAGTCGTCGAGCACGAGCACGACGTCGACGTCCGCACCCGAGCGGTCGTCCGGGTCCTCGACGACGAGGGCCCCGAACAGTCCGCGATCGGCCTGCAGGCCGCTGTGCGAGTGGTACCAGTGCGTTCCCGGGTCGGGAACGACGAAGTCGTACACGAACGCGCCCGCCGGTGCGATCGGATCCTGCGTCACCGGTGCCGCACCGTCCATGTCGTTGCGGATCCGGATACCGTGCCAATGCATGGTCGTGTCCACTCCCAGGTCGTTGCGCACCGACACGAGCATCTTGTCGCGCACACTCGCCCGCAGTTCGGGTGCCACCGCGCGGCCGCCGTACGACCAGGTGTCGACGAGCCGGCCGCCGAGATCGACGGTGGCCACGCCCGCGGCGAGCGCTACCGGAACCTCCTTTCCGTTCCAGCCGCGGGCCTGTTCGGCCGCGGCGATCTCGGGGTCGGTGGGCGAGATGTAGTCGGGCGGGGCGCCTGAGTCGGCCGCATCGGCCGAACTGCAGGACGCCGCACCCAGACCCAGGATCCCGAGGCCCACCGCACCGGCTCCGAGGGAGCCGATGCGGAGGAACCCGCGGCGATCCAGGATCGGTCCTGATCGGGTCATTCCAATACCTGAGGGGTGAGTAGTGTAGCGAAATCGTCCACGTTCCCGGTGATCTCGGCCGAGCTGACCTTGTCGCCGGTCGCGGACGAGACGCCGACGACGGTCTGCTTGGATTCGCCGTCCACCTCGGGCCCGCTGCCCAGCACGTAGAGGGTCTTGCCGTCGACCGAGTACGCCATGCTGGTGATGCCGGTCAGGCCGAGCGCGGCGAAGTCGAGCGTCTTGATCGGCGCGAAGTTCGACGCGTCGCGCAGCTCGATCTTCACGACGTCGCCGCCGCGAGCGGAGTGGGGGTGGACCACGCTGTCCGTGTACTCGATCGCGATGCGGTCGCCGGTGTTGTTGATGGCGTTCTCGGCGAAGCGGCCGCCGTCCTGTCCGGCGTTGCCGATCGGCGTCACCGCGGTTTCGGGCAGGCCGTTCGAGAAGTCGAAGACGTAGACGTCGCCGTTCGCGCTCAGGAGCAGTGCCTTCTTCGTGTCGGCGGCCCAGGTGACCTCGCGGGCGCTGACGAAGTCGTCCGGCAGGACCTTCGACCGCTTCGTCTCGGTCGGCACACCGGCGTCGTCGATCGAGATCTGGATCAGCTCACGGTTCTCCTCGCAGACGCTGTACAGCTCGTGCCCGTCGAGCCACGTGAACGGCCCGCAGCCGATGAGTTGCAGGGAGCCGCTTTCCTTCTTGGCCTCCAGATCCACGACCCGGACGCCGTACAGACCGTCGTCCCAGGTGACGAAGAACTTGCCGTCCGAGGTGACGGCGTTGGATCCCGGCCGCGAGTGGACGCGGGCGTAGTCGGGGAGCAGGACCTCCGAGGGTTCGAGCAGGGTGCCCGAGTACGTGCTGACGGTGAAGTCCGCAGCGCCGCGCGAACCACGCGGACGCCACACCTCCGCCGCGAGAACGGCAGGATCCTCCGGTGTTTCGCCGACGAAGCCGTGGATCACCGGATCCCAGATGCCGGGGCCCACCACGAAACGGCTGCCCGCGACACCGGTGACCGGGTCGAGGGCGTTCACGCCGAGTTCGAGCTTGCCGAAGCCGCCGGCGACGGCGAGCAGGTCGGTCGGCTTGATCGGATCGATCGACCCGACGTGCACGGGTTCCGGGATGGTGTCGCCGATCTCCTGATCGTCGTGACCGAGGGAGATGCCCTCACCGGGCGGGATGACCGGCACGGTGGGATAGGTGACCTCGCCGCTGGACGAGGCATCGTCGTCCGAGCTGCAGCCCGTCAGGACGAGTGCGGCGGCGAGTGGGGCCGCCACTACCGCGGCGGACCGGGAAAGACGCTTGGTGCGTTCGATTTTCATGCGCCGGCACCGACCTTCGGACGTGTGGCCGGACGGGTCTGGCAGTCCTCGCCGATGATCGGGGCCATCGTGCAGGTGTAGGCCTGGGACTCGTCGGACACGCACCAGATGATCTCCTGGTCGTAGCTGCCCGAGACCGGGTTGTACATGATCGCCTGCATGTCGGGTTCGCCGCAGAACGCGTTGGAACACGACGGTGCGCCACAGCAGTCGTAATAGGCGATCAGGTAGGTCTTTCCGGTGTCCGGGTTGGTGCAGCAACCGACCCAGAACTCGGCACCCGGCTTGCTGCCGGGAGCACAGGTGGTCACGCCACCGCCGTTGCAGGCCGCGCACGAGGTGCCGTCCATGTTGCACCAGCGCCAGTACTCGCACTCGGCCGGATCCTTGCCGTCGAACGTGATGAACTGGGGGTCGGGCGCATCCGGAGCGGGCGGCGGTGCCGGGGTTTCCTGGGCCATCGCGGTGCGCGTGACGGGCAGCGAGCTGATCAGCGCGACACCCGAGACGCCCATCGTCCAGCGTCCGATCTTGCTGAGCATCGAGCGGCGCGAAGTGCGTTCGGACAGTTTGCGTCCCGTGCGGCTCATGAAGGAACCGCCCTGACCGGCCATCCACGCGGCCTGTTCACGGACGGTGGCCTCGTCGACCGGATATCGCTGCTCCGTCACCTCATGCGGTTCCGGATTGTTGTGTTGCATGGCAGTTCGCCTCCTTCTATCGGGGGGTGGGTCAGGCGGACTTCGCCTGCGCGTGGAGGTGCTGGAGGGACGGCGTGCCGGATTCGAGTGCGTTGAGCAGACTCTCGACCTGCGCCATGTGGTTGGTCAGGCCCTTGCCGCGGATCTTGCCGTGTTCGTCGAGGATCACGCCGTACGGAGTGGTCCCGACCTGGTAGGCGATGCCCACGTCACGGGCGTCGACATAGCTGAGTTCGGTGCCGATGTTTGCGCCGGCCAGGAACTGCTGGTGCTCCTCGGGTGTTCCGTCGGAGATGATCACGACGTCGAGATCGGATTCGGCGCGGGCCATCGCACGCAGACCGGGCAGCAGGCTCTTACAGGTGCTGCAGCTCGGCGCCGTGAACATCAGCAGCTGCGGCTTGTCGCGGTGACCGCCGACCTTCACCGAGCGTCCGAGGTGATCGACGAGACCGGAGAACGACGGGCCGGCCTGCTCGATCTTCGGTCCGGTGTCCATCATCCGCGCGCCGAGCGGGCCGAGCCGCACCTGGACGCGGCCGATCTCCCGGGCGAGCGCGAGAGTCATGAGGAACAGCAGTGCGACCGCGATTGTCAGCACGACGACGGCCACCAGCAGAAAGTTCGTCATCGATTCAGTCCTGTCTACGAAAGTTGTTTCGGGAAAAAGAGAGTCACGAACCGTAGCGGGAGACGGTGCTCGTCGCCCGCAACCGGATCGAGGCGGCGCTCAGGTAGTCGTCGACCGGACGCCGTCCGACGTGCACGACCGAGCGGATCTGCGCGACGGCGACGACGGCCAGCACGACCAGCAGTCCGCCGGCCACCGCGGCCAGACGTTCGGGCACCGTGACGGAAACGGACCCGGCCAGCGCGAGCACCAGCGCGGCCACCGTGAACGACGCCGCCCGTGCCGCGTGGAACCAGCCGATCTGCGGGACCTCGTGGGCGCCGAACGCGAAGCATCCGCAGTCGAGGTCGCGACGGCCGCGCGCCAGGTTCACGGTCAGTCCCGTGGTGAAGGCCGTGAACAGCAGGGCTGCCGCCACAGCCGGCCACCGTCCGCCGATCCCGAGGATCAGCAGGACACCGACCAGCACCTCGACGTACGGCAGTGTCGCCGCCACCGCACGTTCCGCGGGGGCGGGCAGCAGCCGGTATCCCTTCACCACCGTCAGCAGACCGTCCCGGTCGCGGAGCTTCGGAATGCCCGCGAGCAGAAGCGTCCCACCGAGGATCGATGCGAGCACCACCCAGATCATGGATTTCGTCCTCTCTGTCGTCGGGGGAAATCCTGACGAGCAGATGAGGCGGTCTTGCTGCGCGGAGGAAACAACTGTGCAGTCGCCGAGTGGAAAACCGATGCCGTGGGTGATTTGCACGGTTTGTGCTGGTAGTGCCGTTTCTCGGGCACCCGATGAGCGCGTGCGATCGCCTGCGACCTTCGTTGTGCGGGCGGTCGCCGCCGAGCTGATTTCCACTTGGGGTTACACCTGCGAAACGGTGGACGCGGTACCCGTCACACATGAGGGCGTGCCGCGGCGGCAAGGCCGTCCGGTCGGCAATCACACGTCAGAGGACTGCTGATCGCACAAGGTCCCGATGAAGGGAAGCGACGGATCGCCGCGGTTCACCGCCGAATTGCGGGCACGCGGTGAGAAGGTCGGCAACAGGACGGGGGCGTCACCGCGTCCTGGTCACCGTGAGGCGCACACTGGCGCGATCGTTGCCGTAGAAACCCCACGCGTCGTTGGCGAAGGCATACAGGTATCCGGATCGGCACACCCGATCGGTGGTGTCTCGTGATCCCGGCGACAGCCCCCGAATACGCGCTCGTCCATCGTGCTCTTGCGGATGTGCGGTTGTCACCGGTCTTCAGGTGCGCAAACAGCGTGCCGACACCGTTGCAGTCCTGCCGACCATCGACTGTGCCGGGCAGCACAGTCGGGCGATGCGTGACGAGAATCGCAATTACCGGCACACGGGTAGGAAATGTGTCGGAAACAATCGCTTCATACCGTCCCTACGGATGGCCCGGTCCCGATCGCGGGCCCACGAAGGGAACGGTGGCCGGGGTGAGTAGCGGCAGACGTGGCGGTAGTGGTTCACGGATCGGCGGCGCGCTCGCCGCGGCGATCGCACGGTCGCGCAACAGCGAACCGAAGGCGCCACCGGTGTTCTCCCCGCTGCGGGCGCTGGGCCGCCGGCAGCTGTCCCAGATCGATCTGGTCGGCCAGTCCCTGTCGACCATCGCGCCGGCGACCGGCATGATCTTCATCGCGGCCTGGATCATCTCTGCGGAACCGGGCTTCGCCGGCCTCGCCGCGATCGTCGGGACCACCGCGGTAGTGGTAGCCGTCGCCTCCTGCATCACCCAGTTCACTCGGCGCCTCGCCGCCGCGGGTTCGCTGTACAGCTTCGCATTCCACGGGCTCTCGCGCCGCGCGACACTGACCGTGGGGGCGACGCTCCTGCTCGGCTATCTCGGCATCTCGATCTCGGTGCTCGCGAACTCCGCCGTCAGCCTGCTGGGAATCGGGACGGCCCTCGGTATCGATCTGCCGGGCACGGCACCGCTACTGGTGACCGCCGCGCTGGTCGCCGGGACGGTCGCGGTGATCACCGTGCGCGGGGTGCGATTCGCGACCCGCGCGATCCTCGTCGTCGAGGCGTGTTCGCTCGTGCTGATCGGCATCCTGATGCTCGCCGGACCCGACATCGACGTAACGGCCGGTGGCCCTGCCGCATCCGAGAGCCTGCCGTTCCTGGCCATGACCGTCGTGTTCAGCATGGCCGGATTCGAGAGCGCCGCGTTCTTCGGGGCCGAGGCACGGCGGCCGCTGACGACCGTCTCGCGCGCGGTGCTCGTCACCCCCATGGTGTGCGGTGCGGTTTTCGTCTTCGCCGGCTGGGCCGCGATGTCCGGGCATGCGGATGCGGTCGTCGCCGCCTATTTCGACGGCACGGCATCCGGCGCAAGCCTCGGGATGGTCATCGCGGTGAAGGCCGGTGTCACCTGCTCGTGGCTCGCCTCCACCCTCGGCTGTGCGCAGGCCGGTTCCCGGCTGCTGCTGGCGATGGGCATCGAAGGAACGGTGCCCAGGTCCCTGTCGCGGGTGCATCGTCGTCTGCGCACCCCGTACGTGGCCGTCGCCTCGTTCGTGGTCGCGAGCCTGCTCGGCGCGGGCGCATATCTGTGCATGTTCCTGGCCGATTCGATTGTGTTCGACGGTTTCGTCGAGGTCGCGATCGTCATCGCCTACACGCTGCTCGCGGTGTCGTGCCTGCGATTCCTGCGGCGGATCGGTGAGGACGCGCCGTCGACCACCGCGCTGTCTGTCGGAATCGCCGCTGTCGGTGCGGGACTGCTCGGCTATCTGGTCGTCGACGGCGTGACGCACGGTTCGTGGGCGATGCCGGTCGCAGTGCTGATCGTCGGCGTGTCCGGCACAATCTGGGCGTGGCTGCTGAGACGACTCCGACCCGAGTCCCTCACGACGATGGGGACGTTCGACAGCGTCGAAACCATCGACCTGTTACCGGGTTCGGGTGAACTCGTGCTGGACGACGACGGTCGGCCCCAGGTTGTGTCGGTGCAATCCGGCGCGGGGTTCGAGGCATGACCGCACACGTCGAAGCCGAGGTGGGGTTCGGCGGTCAGCAGCCGAAGGCGGTGCGCAAGGCCCTCGTCATGCTCGAAGCCGTTGCGCACCTCGGTCCGGGAGCGACCGCGAAGGAGATCGCCCGGTTCGCGGGGGTCGCACCCACTACCGCCTACCGCATGCTCAATCTGCTCGTCGCGGACGGATTCCTGGTTCGGGTGCCGGACCTGTCGGGGTTCGCGCTCGGCCGGCGCACCGCCGAGTTGTCCCGCGCGGCGGTCGCGACGGACACGTCGCCGACCCTGCACGAAACGGTCGAAGAACTGCGCTCACACACCCGGTTCGGGTTGCACGTGGCATCGTTCGCGGGAGGGCGGTTGCGGTTCGTCGACCAGGATCCCGATCACGAGATCGTCGGGATCACGCTGCTCGCGAAGAACCTGCACGCGAACGCGCTCGGGAAGGTGATGCTGGCGCACAATCCGGCCTTGAACGAGGGGCTCGAACTGCGCCGTCTCACCGATTTCACCGTGTGCGATCCGGAGGTGCTGCGCGCCGAACTGATGCAGGCGCAGCTCGACGGTCACGCCTTCGAGAACCAGGAGTGCCGGCTGGGCCGGTCGGCGCTGGCGGTGCCGATCCGCAACCACGCGGCAGAGGTCGTCGGGGGTCTGTGCCTGCAGGGTTCCCCGCTGCGCGTCTCGCCGACCGACTACGAGCAGTTGCGATTCCTGCACGAGGGGTCGCGCCGGCTCACCGGATTGTTGTGAAGCCCTTCAGGATTCCTGAGTAGGACTTCGGCGGCGGCGGTGCGAACTCGCCGCGTTTGCCGGTTGTCAGGCCCATCGTGACCAGCGACTGCACCGTGAGGGTCGCGGCCGCAACGCCGTCGACCACGGGGGCGCCGATATCGGCGGAGATCCGCGCGCACAGATCGGCCATACCTGCGCAGCCCAGCACGATCGCGTCGGAGCCGTCGGTCTCGAGAGCCTCGTGGCATGCCTCGGTGATGATCTTGCGGGCGTCGGGGTCGGTCTCGAGGTCGAGCACCGGAATCTCGCACGCGTGGATGCCCCGGCACGTGTCGCGGAATCCGTAGCGCTCGGCCAGGTCCCGGGCCCGGCCCGTGGTGCGGCCGAGGGTGGTGACGACGGAGAAGCCGCGGCCCAGGAAGCTCGCGGTGTGCATCGCGGCCTCGGCGATCCCCACCACCGGTCCGGTCGCGATCTCGCGGGCCGCGTCCAGCCCCGGGTCGCCGAAGCACGCGATCACGTAGCCGTCGGCGCCGTCTTCTTCCCCCTTCGCGATCTCGTCGAGAAGGCCGGGTACGGCCAGTGATTCGTCGTAGTGGCTTTCGATCGACGCGGGCCCCATCTCGGGGCTGACCGCCTCGACGCGTGTGCCCGGACCTGCAACGGCCCGGGCACACGCCTCGATCGTGGCAGTCATCGACCACGTGGTGTTCGGGTTGATGACCTTGATGAACATACGGTCAGACGACTTCCTGTGTGACGGACGAGGATTCGGTGACTTGCACCGCGAGCCGGGTGCGGGTCGCGAGCAGGTGGTAGGTGACGAACCCGAGTCCGCAGCCGATGAACCAGCTGTACTGCGCGGCCGTGTGCATGCCGGGGGCGTTGTTGAACAGCACCGGGATCATCGCGACGACGGCACCGACGACGGTCGCGACCACCGCGGCCGGGTTGTAACCCTTGCGGTACCAGTAGGCGCCCTTCTCGGACATGGTGAACAGGTCGTCGACGATCACCTTCTGCTTGCGGACCAGGTAGTAGTCGGCGATGAGGATGCCGAACAGCGGGCCGATGAACGCGCCGAGCGTCTCGAGCGTGTAGTGGATGACATCGGGGTTGTTGTACAGGTTCCACGGGGTGATCAGCACCGAGCCGACCGCGGCGATCATGCCGCCGGCACGCCAGCTGATCTTCTGCGGGCTCACGTTCGAGAAGTCGAACGCGGGCGAGATGAAGTTCGCGACGATGTTGATGCCGACGGTGGCGATCGCGAAGGTGAGCGCGCCCAGGACGATCGCGAACGTCGAGTCGATGCGGGCGACCGTCTCGACCGGGTCGGTGATCAGCTCGCCGTACACCGGCAGTGTCAGCGACGCGGTGATCACCACGAGGAGCGAGAACACCAGGAAGTTGACGGGAAGCCCGAGGAAGTTGCCTCGCTTGACGGCGGCAAAGGACTTGCCGTACCGGGAGAAGTCACCGAAGTTGAGCATCGGGCCGGAGAAGTACGAGACCACCAGGGCGATGGCGCCGAGCATGACCGGAATCGAGGACCAGCCGGTGTGGGTGACGGAGCCCAGGTTCAGGTCGATCGCACTCCAGCCGGCCTTCGAGATCAGGTAGCCGCACAGCAGGAACATCACCACGTACACAGCGGGACCGCAGAAGTCGATGAACCTGCGGATCGATTCCATGCCGCGCCAGAACACGCACGCCTGCAGCACCCACAGCGTCAGGAAGCTGACCCAGCCCAGCGCGGACAGACCGGCGAAGCCGTAGTCCTCCACCACGGCGTACGGTGCCAGCGACGGAAACAGTTTGACGAGCACCACGTCCAGTGCCGCGGAGGCGAGGAACGTCTGAATGCCGTACCAGGCCACCGCGATCAATCCGCGGATGATTGCCGGGATGTTCGCGCCGAGCACGCCGAAGACGCTGCGGCAGATCACCGGATAGGGCACCCCCGTCACCTGGCTGGGTTTGGCCACCAGATTGCAGAAGAAGTAGACGATCGTGATTCCGACCAGCAGTGAGACGAGCACCTGCCAGCTCGCCAAGCCGAGCGCGAAAAGACTTCCGGCCGTGACGTATCCGCCGACGCTGTGCACGTCGGACATCCAGAACGCGAAGATGTTGTACGAGCCCCACCGCTGATCCTTCAGCGGAGCCAGATCGTCGTTGGTCAACCGCGGATCGTAGGGCGGCGCGGACGACGTGGTGGCGGCGGTGACGGGAGGTGAGATCACTTCGGTCATGGGTGCTCCTGGCATCGACGGAAGACAGCACCGATCGGACTGTTCGCCAGGCGGATCGGTGTGGCCCCGTAGAAACGGTGTGTGCCCGGAACGCCAGCAACGGCGATGACGTCCGATGCCGAAACCGTATCGACGCCGTGTTGCCGCCGTATTACTCGAACTGTATATCTTCCCGGGTCAGCAGACCCGTGTCGACCGGGAGAGTCTCGATCGTCGAATCGAGCCTGCGATTGTGCGTCTCGGCGGCGGCCAGCAGCCCCGGGACGTCGCGCGCGAGGAAGCTGTCGAGCATGCGGCCGTGATCGGCGTGGAGGACGGCGCGATGGGCCGCCGTCACGTGGACCATCGGCTGAACGGGTTCGGTGATGTTCCAAGCAGATTCGAGCATGTGCAGCAGCCGGTGCATGCACGACGGCGCGGTCAGCGCCATGTGGAACACCCGGCTTTCCCGATGGTAGGCGACCGGATCGTTCTCGGCGACGGCCTGTTCGAGCCGCTCGTGGCTGGCGCGTGCGAGCTCATGGTCGGCGTCGGTCGCGTGCACGACCGCGGCGGTGAGCGACGCCGTCTCGAGTGTTTCCCGCACCAGGTACATCTCGCGGAATTCGGCCGCGGTCAGCCGGGCGACGGTGTAGCCGCCGTTCTGCCGGTGGTCGACGAGTCCCTCACCGATCAGCGTCTTGAGCGCTTCGCGAATCGGTATCCGGCTCACCCCGAACAGCTCCGCGATCTCACCGACCGGGATCGCTGTGCCGGGCGGAGCCGCGCCGGACAGGATCACGCGGCGCAACTCGTCGAGGATCGCCTGCTGCGGGCGGCCGGGTCGGTCGACGTCGAACTGGGCGAGTAGGGCCGAGCGGTGGCGTGGCGGCACGCGAACTCCTTTCGGCACATGGATTCCTTTTGGCACGGCAACGATCGTGACGGTATCCCCGTGATGTTTCGGACACGTGTCGTCGGCGGTGCGGTCCGGCGTAGGGTGGCGGCCATGACCGCTTGGACCACACGGGACATTCCGGATCAGCAGGGGCGCACCGTCGTCGTCACCGGCGCCAACAGCGGATTGGGGGAGCAGACCGCCCGTGCCCTCGCGAAGGCCGGCGCGGATGTCGTCCTCGCGTGCCGCGACGTGGCGAAGGGGGAGGCCGTCGCCGCGTCGATCGGTCCGCGCGCGCAGGTGAAGCGTCTCGACCTCGCGGACCTGGCCTCGGTACGCGAATTCGCCGCGGGCATCGAGAAGGTCGACGTCCTCGTCAACAATGCCGGGGTCATGGCGGTGCCTTTGCGCCGGACCGCCGACGGCTTCGAGATGCAGATCGGCACCAACCACCTCGGGCACTTCGCGCTGACCAACCTGCTGCTCGACCGCATCACCGAGCGGGTCGTCACCGTCTCGAGTGCGATGCACAGGATCGGGCGCATCGATCTCGACGACCTGAACTGGGAGCGCCGCCGCTACGAGCGCTGGCTCGCCTACGGGCAGTCGAAGCTGGCGAACCTGCTGTTCGCATACGAGTTGCAGCGCCGGCTGACGGCGCAGGGCTCGACGGTGCTGTCGCTGGCCGCGCATCCCGGATATGCCCGGACGAATCTGCAGTCGCGCACCGAGTCGATCCAGGATTGGATGATGAAGATCGGTGATCCGATCATGGGGCAGTCCGCGGAGATGGGTGCGCTGCCCTCGCTGTACGCGGCGACCTCACCGGACGTCGTACCCGGCGGGTTCTACGGACCCGACAAGCTGTTCGAGATGCGGGGTCACCCGCATCGGGTGACGTCGAACGCCCGCTCACACGACGAGACCGTCGCGCGGCAGTTGTGGGAGCTGTCCGAACGGTTGTGCTCGCTCACGTGAAATCCGAGGTCCCGGGCGCGCATGCGCCGGGCACCGGCAGCGCATCGCGCTCGCACAACCCCGTCTGGCCCACCAGATCCAGCGTGCGCAGGTAGCGTCGC
>NZ_JBMBTE010000009.1:0-86729 GCF_048897285.1 Rhodococcus sp. O3 | reverse complement strand
GTAGCGATGTTGCAGCTCGCGCCGGACGTGCCGGTCGGTGACGGCGGTCGGCTGGCCCCGGCAGTCGATCGGGTGGTCGACGACTACGTCCAGGAGCGTATGCGGCGGCTCGACGACCGGGCTCGCCGGTTTGCGGTGCTGGCCGTGGTGCTGCGCAGCGCCACGCAGGCCGAGGCCGCGGAGGTGACGGGGGTCTGCTCGTGCGAGGAACTGCTCGAGCAGCTCGACGCAGTGGGGTTGATGCTCGAGTCGTACGACGGAGTGCAGCGCACCTGGACGTGGCCGACCGTGGTGCGGGAGCACGTTCTCGATACTGCGCGCCTGGAACGGCGGGGAAACGTCGAGCAGATCCTTGCTCGCCTGGCAGTCGAGCGGCTGTCCGCAGGCCGGTATGCGGAGGCGGCCCAGTACGCCGTCGATGCGCGCGAGTGGGATGTGGCCGAGCGTATCGTCGACGAGCACTGGAGCGAGATGATCGCCGACCATTTCGCGACGTTGGTGCACCTGTTGCGGGCGGTACCCGAGTCGGTGGTCGACCGCTATCCGGGGGTCGCGGCCGGCAAGGCACTGTTCGTGCAGTCACTGACCGGACATCCGATGCTGAATGTTGCCATTCCTACTGATCCGGCTGACGTGGTCGTTGTCGGCGCGGGACCGGAGGCTTGCCGTGCGCTGCATGTGGGCTCCGTCCAGGCCATCGCATTGCGTATGGCGGGGAGCCTGCTCGAGGCCGGTGAGCGAGCCGGTTGTTTGGGGTCACTGGTGCAGGCGATGCTCGAACATCAGCCCCACAATGTCACAGCCCAGCTGCCGACCCTCCGCCTCCAGTGGGCAATCTGCATGCAACTGGCCGGCGATCTTCCTGCTGCCACTGCCGAGTTCGAACGCGCTCACCGTGATGCCCTGGCCGCCGGGTTCGATTTCGTGGTGCTCAATGCTGCCGGGAGTATCGCGGCGAACTGGGCATTGTCAGGTGATCTCGCTCGGGTGGACGAGTGGCTCGATGCCGAGGCCCGAGTCGACACCCAAGTTGGGTACTGGGACGAGATGGTCAGGGTCGGTGGTCGTGTGGCAACGGTGTTGGCACGCCTGGACCGACTCGATTTCGACGGTGCCAAGTCCGTCTTGGACCTGCTCGGGATTCCGCCGACGGGCGAAGAGCTGTGGGGGCTTGTCGCCTATGCCCATGCCCAGTACGCGTTGATGTCCGGCGACGCCTACACCGGATTGACCATGTTGCACCGGGTCAGCGACGGTCACCGCAATCTGCATCAACCCGGTGCGCTTTCGCATGTGCTGCTCACCGCCGCCGAGATCGATCTACTTCTTGCTCTCGGCAAAGGCAACGTTGCCCGTGCAGTGGCTGCCTCGGACAGCAGTGGTCACCCGTTGGTGGTGGTGGCTGCCGCCCGCGTAGAAGTGCTCACGGGGCATCCGGAAGCAGCCCGGGCAATGCTCACCCGAATCTCGTGGCCCGACTGTGGCTGGCCCCGGGCTCACCTCGAAGCGCTGCTGATCGAGGCGGCTACCTATCTACACACCGATCGGGAGGAGGCGGCACGCGCGTGGGCTCGTGCCACCACACTGGCTGATGCCCTCGGAAACCGTCGGGCGTGGAGCACGATTCACGAACCAGTGTGGCGGGAGCTGGCCGAGCTCACCGGCACGACCGTGCCGGTGAATCTACCTGCCGACGTGTTTCCCGAGTCGGTATCGGAGATCGTACTCACCGCTCGGGAACGGGAAGTTCTCATCCATCTCGATCGTGGCGTCGCCCGCAAAGACCTGGCGCAGACCCTTTTCGTTTCGAACAACACCATCAAAACGCAGCTGCGGAGCATTTACAGCAAACTCGAGGTGCACACCCTCACCGGTGCTCTCACCCGCGCTCGGGAGCTGCGGCTGATCCCCTGATCTCCGGAAGGCCCCAGTCCCGTCGATCGGTGTGCGCATCCGAAGTCGACGCGAAGGCTGTGATGACGGATCTCACCGGCTCTCAGCGATCGTGGTGGTACCGATCGGCCGTGCACGCTCAACGTGCAGGCTCGGCGTCCGGGCCCCGGAACACGTGTGCCGGAACAGCAGCGGCGCGCCGAATATTTTGAACGCCAATATGTTTCGGTTAACAGATTTCGGATGAATGTCTTCACCCCGATTCTCACCCCGCTTGCACCTAACGGACAGGCAAACCCCACCGAAAGTCCCTACGAGGGCATCGCACGATGCGTAGGTGCGGCAGAAGCCCGGGTAAGGAGAACGGTTGTGTTGGCAAGGCGCAGACCTCTGCCGGTGTGGATGCGGTTGTTCGCCGTTGGAGTGACGGGTTCATGGATGCTCGGCGTACCCGCGACCGCCGACCCGCTGCGGTCCTCTGTACACGGACCGCGGGCGGAAGCAGAGCCGCGATCGGTGGAGTACGCGGCGGTGGTGCGCGCTCCGTATTCGGGGGACTATTCATTGAGGATCACTGCAGAGACCCCGGTCGGGTCGGGTTCGATTCCGCGAGGATGCACCTTCGGTTCCCAGCTGGTCGAGCAGGTACTCAACACGGAAGACCAGGCACCGGAAGGAATTCCGCCGTTGACACGTTCGATGCTGATCTGCCGGATCGGACCGCTCGAAGCAGGTGAGGTGCACACGGTGGTGGTTCCGGTGTCCGAGGCGGCGGTCGAGGATGGAGCGGTCGGAGCGTATCTACACGAGCAGTACACGGCGGTCGGGCAGGTGGAGTTGTCGAAGTTGCCTGTCACGGCGTGCGCGCCGCCGGGCAGGGCACCGACCTGGACGAGTGACTCAGGGCGTACCGACGCAGCCGGTACCGAGCGGGTGGTGACCGTCGTGGGCCGCGCGAACGGACAACTCGCCGGCGTCGCGCGTCCAGGATCTCGTATGTGGTTGACCGGAGTGGATGCATGTGAGCAGCGGATCGAGCGGAGCATGATCACCACGGATGAGGGTCGGTTCCGGTTCGCAGGGCTGATGCCCGGACACTATGCCCTGCACGACGAATCCGGAACGGTAGTGCATCGGGTGGAATTATCTGCTGCGACACCAGTTGTCGAAGGCCTCGACCTGGCACCGACGGAGACTCGGCAGCAGTGAACGGGGTGGGCTCATAACGGTGGTCTCGTGGGGGTGGTGATCCCGCGGTGATTCAGGGTGTGCACCTGCTCAGCACTTGCCCATCCTGGGACACAACCACACATGCGCAGGGAGAATCGAGAGTTTCAGATGGGACGAACAATTCGCTATCTGGTCGGCGGCGCAGCGGTGACTGTCGTGACCGTCGCAATGATCGCTGGAATGTCCGCCGCGGTTGCTGTGTTGGGGCAGATCGAGATCGCCCAGGCTTGGGAGGCGACCGCGCAACCGGTCGCGACGGTGGTGTTGGCAGTGACGATGGTGGCCTCGGCGGTATCGCTGGCGCAAAGTCTGTCCGCGCAACGGAAGCTGTTGACCACACATCGACAACTCGATCTCACGCCCGCCCATGTCCGGGAATTGCGTAGCCGCATGTGTGATGCCGCGCGCATGCTCGCCGAGGAGCGCCCGACACTTCGACTGGCAGCCGTATACGAGCTGCTGGCCGTCGCCGACGACTGGTGCCGAATCGCCCGACGATCTCCCCGCGCCGAACGGATACTGCTCGAACATCAACGCTGTCTGGATCTGATCTGTGGGTACCTGCGGGCAAACCATCGGCTGGAGCGGTTCGTGCCGGGTACGAGCATCGAAGCCGGCAGCGAGCACGACGAACGAATCGTACGGGAGCAGATGTTCGTCGGCGTTGCCACACATCTGAATGTCCGGCGTCACCTCGGGCCGTTCCGGATCGATCTCTCCGGCGCAGACCTGGCTGGGATGAGGTTGCAGCGCAGCTATTTTCCAGGATTGGTGGCGAGAGGCTGTGTGCTCACCGATGCGGATCTGAGCGGATCGGATCTGTCCGGCGCCGACCTCACGGACATCGTCGCAGCGAACACCCGATTCACAGACGCGAACTTGTCCGGTGCGCGATTGGTCCGGTGCACCGCAACCTATGCCTCGTTCAACGGAGCCGACCTGTCCGGCGCCGAACTCACCGACGCTGTGTTACGGGGTGCGCAACTGATCGCAGCGACCTGCGATCGCACCGATCTGACGGGAACGGATCTGCGGGCTGCCAAGCTCATGCGCCTCGACCTGAGCTCCGCGGCCTGGCATACCGCAGACCTATCAGCTGCGGATCTAACCGGCGCACAACCGAAGGCGGTCATCGACCATGCCACCTCGGCTGTCCCGGAGCGGAAACCGTGACCGAGCCCCGCGCCCTCGGATGGCATCCGGACCCCCACACCGACGGTCTACACCGGTGGTGGAACGGCGAGGCGTGGACGGCATTGGTGCGGCCGGCCCCGCGGCCGTCGGTCGAAATCGTTGACGTCCCGCTCGAGGACACCCCGGGAACTAGCACCCGGATATCCACTGATGCCAAACGCGCACTGTTCATCACCGGCGTCGCCGTAGTCGCTTTCGCATTGTGGGGATACATCGGCCTCACACGCAATTCGGATCCGGCGGAGCCGTCACCACCGGTATCCTCTGTGGCCGAGCCCATTCCGTAACTAGTCGGCCCTGGCATATGTCCCCTCAATCTGGCAGGCATGCCACGGCATCGATCGTGGAGCGTGACGAGTGGAAAAACCTGACGGTGCCCTGTTCGGCGATCGGGCTCCATTCGTTCGTGAGAATCACCGAAGTGGATCTGGCACAAGCACCGAAGATCTTCACGACCGGAACACCGAGGCTCGCAACAGCAGCCGGCCTGGTGAGGTCGCGGGCCTGAAGGTAGGTCTCGGCCCGGCGACATTCAAGTCGGCCGGCCTCGACCGAACGGTGAGACGCGCGGCCACCGAACGCGGCGCTGTCCGCTTGATCCCCGATCGTCAGGACGACGGAGAGCCACGAGCCAGCATCATGCTGACGCAATACGTCTGCGAAGACTCACCTCTTGGGTATGCCTCCCAGGAGTACACCTTCGGCGCGAGGCATTGTTTCCTGTGGTGGTACACCGGCCACCTCAATACATGTTCAGTGATCGACCGGCGCTACCCGAAGTCGGTTGCCATCCAGGTCCGCGGCTACAAAGGTCATCCCGAATACACCCTCGGACGGTTCCTCCAGTATCTCGACGCCTTTGTCCACCCACTCGTCGTAGATCTCGAGGATCTTCGGGCTTCCCCCATCGACCAGGAGCCCAACCTCGAAGGTGGGACCCGTGGAAGTATCGGCCGTTCGACCCTTTCTCCCCCAGAGCGCGAGAACGACGCCGCCGCCCAGATCAAAGATCGCGTAGCGGCTGCTGAGCATTTCGGCTTGCATTCCGAACAGTTCACCGTAGAACGTTGCCGCCGAGGCGGCATCGCTGACGTAAACCAAGAACTGATTGGGGAGACGCATGAGTTGCCTTTCGCTCGGGGAATATGACCGCCGCGTATGCACGTACGGGAGGAACCAACGAAGTTGAATTGCAAGCAGTTTCGTTCAACAGCAAGTCGATGACCACTCTAGGCCCGATAGCAGTGATACGTCCAAGAGCTGGTTCGTCTCGAAGCTAGAATGAATAATTATGGAACTGCGCCAACTGCGGTACTTTCTGGCTGTCGTCGACGAGGCGAACTTCACCCGAGCAGCGGATCGACTACACGTCACGCAACCAGGTGTCAGCGCCCAGATTCGCCAACTGGAACGCGAACTGGGGCACGCCCTGCTAGACCGATCGGGGCGGACCGTGACCTTGACCCAGGTCGGTACCGCAGTACTGCCCTACGCGCGCGCCGCAGTCGCGGCCGCATCGGCGACGCGCGATGCGGCAGATGCGGTCGCAGGCCTGGTCCGTGGGCACGTCGGTATCGGCTCGGTGCCCTCAGCGGCGCTCGACCTCATCGCGCTGCTATCGAACTTTCACGCGCGCTACCCAGACATCGAGATAACCCTGACGGAACAGGGTTCGGAATCCCTCCTCAAGGAGGTCCGCACCGGACGACTGGACCTGGCTTTCGTCGGCCTGGCCGGCGGCTCGCCGCCGGGTGTCGCTTGTCGCATCATCCGGGAGGAGTCGCTCGTTGCCCTTGTAGCCTGCACCGATCCACTGTCCGACAAGCCCACTGCCGGCCTTCACGAGCTTGCCGGACGCCCACTGATCACGCTGCCCCGCGGCACGGGTGTCCGTTCGGCTCTCGATGCGAGCTTCGCCGAGGCCGCCCTGCGAGCTCACATAGCGTTTGAAGTCAGCGATCCGCGGGTGGCGGCGCAACTCGCGCATCGGGGGTTCGGAACTGCGATTCTGCCTGTATCCGAGATCGCAGAGGACGATGGCCAAGGGCATGTCCGTGCGGTCCTGATCACCCCGGGAGTGTCCGCCCGCCTCGCTCTGGTAACTCGAGCACAGGGACCGCTGAGCCCCGCCGCGAACGCCCTATGCGCGCTGGTCACCATGCGAGCCTGATGCCGATCGCGACGGGCTTCATGCGGCCGAGCAACCCGGTCCTGAGACTCTCAGCCGACGCGCCGCATGCCCGGCATCCCGAGGTCCCTCTCCGATCTACATGGACTCGAAGCCTGAGAGGGCGACAATCCCTGCCGAGCGGAAACTGACAGCGTTCCGACTCCCGGAACACTCCTGTGGAGTGCACGCCATCGGCACGAAACAATTCCGGCGCACCCGAAACAGAAAGTACTTCTCCTGAGCTACAACGGAATCGAGGAATCGATGGATCGGATGGCTTATATTGCTCTGGGCGCGGCTACCCTGGCTGGGGTCACTGTGCTCTTTTCTGCCTGCTCGAATGAACCCTCCGGTACCTCCGAGTCCGTAACAGTCGCGGCCCCCGATTCCGAGGTCCAGACGGAATCAATCAACTTGAAAGTCGCAAACGACCAGTATGCCGGCCCGGCAGCGGAGCCCAAACTGGGTGACATGTATGTGTACTCGTACGACCTCGTCGATGAGAACGGAAGAATGGCTGGCGACGGTGGTGGTCATTGCCAGACCGTCGACATCGCCGGCACCACGATCACGCAGCAATGCGTGATCTCCAACCGGCTTGCTGGTGGTCAGATCACGGCGACCGCGCTGTGGGAGCGCGGCAAGGATCTTGATATGACCATCACCGGAGGGACCGGAGCGTACGCCGGTGTCCGTGGCGAGTTACGTGCGACCGAAATCGGATCACCGAACGAGATGTACCGTTTCACCATCCTCCGATAGTCGCAGTGACCGATGTCCCGTGCCCGCCTCGACGAGCCCTCGGATCGCTTGCTCTCACGAAGCGGGCACTGTGTTGCAGAAGGTATCCGGACGGGCGTTCATTCCCCCGAGGGTGAGGGCAAGTCTGAAGATCACTGCGCCTTTCGCTCGGTCAGTGCAGATGAGCATCGTGCCCGGTTGTCAGAAGAACGAGTTTCCGCGAACGTCGATGTCGCCCGCAATGACCGAATCGACAGGCGCCCCGGGATCCCTATGGGGACGCGTACGGTCCGCCGGCGTCGGCGCGTGCAACGGTGGGGCCGCACTGTGGGCCGCGGCAGGGATGGCTTCGTCGGTGCCGCCTCGACGAATCTCGAACGACGTGCGCGGCCGGTCCCCAATGTGAACCTGGTCTGCTTCGACAGCGATCGAACGTGGGCGGGGCTGCGGCGCGTCACCTGAATTTCGCTCGCCACACTGGGCCTCTCACAATGAGATTGCCGCCCACGGTGTCCTGCCTCCAGGCATCGTCGACGCTCGGACTTTCGCGAACTCGGCCAGCGAGTGCCGAGCTGCCATCTTGGTCAGGAACGGACGAGTCGGGCGATTGCGTCCGTTGCCCCTTTGATCTTCGCCTCTGCTTCCGGACCACCGGCGACAGCAGCATCGACGACGCAGTGACTGAGGTGGTCTTCGAGTAGCCCGATCGCCACGGCCTGCAAGGTTTTCGTCATGGCGGAGACCTGGGTGAGGATGTCGATGCAGTACTTTTCATCCTCGACCATCTTCTGCAATCCGCGGGCTTGTCCCTCGATCCGCTTCAGTCGTTTGAGGTAGTCGTCCTTGGAATTGATGTAACCGTGCCCGATGTGTTCATGGCATTCGGCTGCAGTAGGGGCCGCGACAATAGAGGTGGCCATGGTGTCCTCCTGAAAGCCGGAGTTCTTACAAGCAACCCTTACCATACGGGCCGGGGGTGTGAGTCGATTGGGGGATGGTGTGGTCGCTGCAGTCGGGACCCGACCATCGCCAGAGCACACCCCACCGCACAGCGAGCTACTGTTCGGGTGCCGGGATGTCGGGTGAGTCGCGCCAGCATCGTTGTCATGGTGGACATGTTCATCCTCATTTCAGGCCGGCGACGAGATTGAAAGCGCCAGTAAGGATATTGAGGGCGACGATTCCCACGACGTCGGCGATCTCGCGGTCGCTGTAGTGGTGGTTGCGCAGGGTGGTGATCTGGTCGTCGGTGATCGAGGTCGGTTCACGGTAGATCTGCAGCGCGAGTGCGATGATTGCCGCGGCCGCAGGATCGGCGGAGGTGCCGGCGCGGGCGCGTTCGATCTCCTTGCCGTCGACGCCCGCAGCGCGCGCCGCCGCGATGTGCGAGTCGAGACACAGTCGGCATCCCACTTGGGTCTGGATCGCGATCGAGATGCGCTCACTGGTCCCGCGATCGAGTTTGGCCCGATTCATTGCTCGACTCAGCTGCAGGTAGCCGCCCAGAACAGCTGGCGAGTGCGCCATAGTGGAGACCATGGCGCCGACCTGACCGTACCGAGCGACGAGGTCGCCCAGCAGATCACGAGAGGCACCGACCGCGGTATCGGGTGTGAGTTGGGGAAGACGAGACATAAGAATCCTTCGCGCCGGCAGAGCGTTTCTGGGTACGGATGGGTGAGAATGGAGCGCTGCGGCCCGCCGGTCGCCGAGATGACCGGCGGGCCGCAGCAGGGAATACGCGTGCAGGACCGGAAGCGAGCGTCAGCGGGCGAGCTGGTAGCCGGCCTGTTCGATCGCCTGCGTGACGGTGTCGTCGTCGATCGGATCGTTGCTCGTCACGGCGATGCCACCGGTGGCGAGGTCGACGTGGACGTCGGTAACGCCCGGTATCTGCTCGACCTGCCCGGCGACTTTTCGGGCGCAGCCGCCGCAGCTCATTCCGGAGACGTGGTAGGTGTTCGTGGTGGACATGATGTTCCCTTCCTTTCGAGTTGTGCCCCGGGTGTTCTCACCCGACGCGGTTCGTCCGTCGAGGCCGGACAACGCACCTGGCACGTACCGGATGCCGTCGGTACCGGCCGGGCAAATCTTGTGGATGCTGCGTCATGGTCGGCCGGCCCCAATGGTTGGCGGTCGACCGCTCGGCCGCGAACGTCCTTCGGCTCAGGCGTTGACCGGCTCGCGCCGGACCTGTGTACCGGCGCCGGCGTGGGCAGGGGTTTGGGCCGCCTTGAAGTTGCGCAACCGCAGACTGTTGGAGACGACGAACACCGAGGAGAACGCCATCGCAGCCCCGGCCAACATCGGATTGAGCAGTCCGGCCGCCGCCAACGGCAGCGCGCCGACGTTGTAGGCGAAGGCCCAGAACAGGTTGCCCTTGATGGTGCCCAATGTGCGGCGCGAGAGCCGGATCGCGTCAGCGGCTGCCCGTAGATCGCCACGCACGAGGGTGATGTCGGAGGCTTCGATCGCTACGTCGGTACCGGTGCCCATGGACAGACCGAGGTCCGCCTGAGCCAGGGCGGCAGCATCGTTGACACCGTCGCCGACCATGGCTACCTTCTTGCCCTCCTGCTGGAATCGAGTGACCACCGCAACCTTGTCGGCAGGCATCACTTCGGCGATCACGTTCTGCGCGTCGATTCCGACCGCTGCGGCGACCGCGTGCGCCACGGCGGTGTTGTCGCCGGTAAGCAGTACCGGGGTCAACCCCAGGTCCTTCAACTGCCCGATGGCGTCCGCGGAGGTCGGCTTGATTGCGTCGGCTACCACCAGGACACCGCGGGCCTTGCCGTCCCAGCCGACCGCTACCGCGGTCTGACCCTTTTCTGCGGCGGCCGTCATTGCGGACTCCAGCTTCGGGGACAGGTGCTGAGACCAGTCGGCGAGCAGACGGGAGCGGCCGACGAGCACGGCGCGGCTGTGCTCGCGGTCTGCGACGATGCCCTGCACGCCGAGTCCTTCGATGTTGGCGAAATCCTCGACCGCTGGCAGCGTGCCAACCCGAGCTGTGGCACCCTGGGCGATCGCTTGGGCGATCGGGTGCTCCGAGGCATTTTCGATAGCGCCGGCAAGTCGGAGCAGTTCCTGCTCGTTCTCGCCGTCGGCGACGATCGTGTCGAGGAGCGTCATCTGCCCGCTGGTGACCGTGCCGGTCTTGTCGAGCACCACGGTGTCGATACGCCGAGTGGTCTCGAGCACCTCCGGTCCCTTGATCAGGATACCGAGTTGCGCGCCGCGACCGGTGCCGACCATCAGCGCGGTCGGAGTGGCCAGGCCCAGGGCACACGGGCAGGCGATAATCAGCACCGCGACAGCGGCGGTGAATGCTGCGGTAGTGGAGCCACCGGCGCCGGCCCAGAACCCGAATGTCGCGACGGCCAGGGCGATCACGATCGGGACGAAGATGCCCGAGATTGTGTCGGCGAGCCGCTGTGCCTGGGCCTTGCCGTTCTGCGCGTCTTCGACCATTCGAGCCATCTGTGCCAGCTGGGTGTCGGCACCGACGCGGGTAGCTTCGACCACCAACCGTCCACCCGCGTTGACGGTGGCGCCGACCACGGCGTCGCCTGGGACCACCTCGGCGGGGACGGATTCGCCGGTGACCATCGAGGCGTCGACGGCGGACGATCCCTCGACGATCCTGCCGTCGGTGGCGATCTTCTCTCCGGGGCGGACGATGAAACGATCGCCAACGGCCAGCCGGTCGATGCTGATCCGTTCCTCGCCTCCGGTACGCAGAACCGAGACCTCCTTGGCTCCGAGCTCGAGCAGCGCGCGGAGTGCGGCCCCGGCACGGCGTTTGGAGCGGGCCTCGAAATAGCGGCCGAGCAGGATGAACGTGACGACACCCGCACCGACCTCGAGGTAGATGTTGCCGGCACCGTTCCCGCGAGCGATCGTGAACTCGAATGGGTGTGTCATCCCGGGTTCTCCGGCGGTGCCGAAGAACAGTGCGTAGAGCGACCACAGCAGGGCGGCACCGGTGCCCATCGAGATCAGGGTGTCCATCGTGGCGGTGCCGTGCCGAAGATTCGTCCATGCTGCCTTGTGGAACGGGTAACCGGCCCACACGATCACCGGTGCCGCCAGGGTGAGTGAGAGCCACTGCCAGTAGGTGAACTGCAGGGTGGGGATCATCGCCATTGCGATCACCGGGACGCTGAGCACCGCGGAGACGATCACCCGGGTACGCAGTGCACGAACCGAGCCGTTCTCGTCCCGAACGCCAGCTGGTGCACCGCTCGCTGTATCGGTGGAGTTCGGGGGTTGCGGCAGCTGCACGGTGTAACCGGCCTGCTCCACCGCCTCGACGAGAACGGACCGATCGATGCCGTCGGCATAGGTGACCTTCGCTTTTTCGGTGGCATAGTTGACCGTCGCGGTCACGCCGTCGAGTTTGTTGAGTTTGCGCTCGATGCGGTTCGCGCATGAGGCACAGGTCATTCCGCCGATGGCGAGCTCGACCTGGTGGTCACCGCCGGATGACGGTGTGACGTCTTTGAGCGCAGTCATGGACTGTCTGCCTTTCGTGCTTCTCTGGTGAACACCGACTGGGCGCGCTGCCCCGCATCGGAGGGGATCAGTTGTGGGAGCGATCGCCGTGGGTCCCAGAGCTGGCTTCGTCTGTGGTTGCAGCCGAGTTGGATTCGCTTGCCGCGGCGTGGACGGTGAACGCCGCGGTCCGGACGACACCGTCGTGTTTGAAGTCCAGGAACAGCCGGTAGGCACCGGCCGACGGGGCGGTGGCGTGGAAGGCGATCTCCGGCCCCGCCGCGGTGGTGCCGTCCCCCGGTTCTCCCTCGGGATGCACGTGCAGATAGGCCATGTCACCGGCGCGCAACGCCACCAGGTGTCCGTAGGAAGCCAGATAGGGCTCGAGATCGGTGACCGGTTCGCCGCCACGAGCGACCGTCAGGATCAGTTCACCGGGCTCTCCGGCAGTAAGCCCGCTGCGTAATGTCACCGTGTAGTCGTCGACCGTGGCTGTGGCGCCGGCTGGCGGCAACGGCTGCGGCTGGTAGACGCCGACAACGAACACGTCGCTGCCGAGCGTCATGGTCTCTTGCCCGACCGGACGGAAATCGGCCAGCAGTCGCCAGGCCCCCGGAGCGAGGTCGAGGTCGATACTCCACGTGCCGGAGTCGTCCATCCGTGGGTGCAGGTGGTTGAAGCGGTTCAGATCGCGGCTCACGGCGAAGAAGTGCAGGTCCGCGTCGTGGGTGGGTTGGAAGTTGGTGAGCGGCAGCCCATCGGGGCCGAGAATGCGGAAGGTCAACGTCGTCCGACCCTGCGCGAGGATGGTCTCGTCCGCCACGAAGGTGTATCCGTCCTGCGAAACCATCAAGCCACCAGGCAGGCCGCCACCTGCCTTACGACTGACGTGCCCAGTCTCCGTACGACTCGACGGGGACTGGTCAGTGGAGTCTGTCATGATCCCGCCCTCTGTGACGTGTGTGTTCGTGTTTGCGTGCCCGAGGGGTCCGACGGCGTTGCCGGCACCGAACGAAATGCCGAGCACCGCGGCCAGTGCGGCAACGAACCCGCCGAGCTTGATCGGAGTCCGCATGGTCTGAGCTCCTTCTTACGAATGAATCAGCCGGTGATCCGACCGCGGCGTGTGCGTTCGTCCAGGCCGTTCCCGGGTAGGTGGACGCCGGTGAGACCGAACGCGCGTACCCGGCTGACCCGGTACAGCGCGGGTCGCATTCGCGCCCTCATCGAGCCCGCACCGCCGAGTAACCGGCGCCTTTCACGGCGGCGAGGACCTGCGCGTCGTCGATCTCGCCAGAGCCGGCAACGACGAGAGTGCCCGTCTTCGCGCTGACCTGGATGTCCTCGATGCCGGGGATCTCGCCGACTTCTTCACGGATCGACATCTCGCAGTGGGCGCAGGTCATGCCCATCACCCGGTACTCGTTCGTGGTCATGGTTCTCCTCCTTCGATATACCCCTACGGGGTATCTACGGCAACGAGGACACTATACCCCCTAGGGGTATGCCGCAAGAGTGCTCAGCCACGGAAATGAGTGGGGCGCCAACGGACTCGGACACATGACGACGGCCCGCATTGACCACCGGCTCGGGCGAGCACCGCCGATACCACCTTCGCAGGGGCATGTCTGCACTGGCGAGACCCATCCGACCTGCTCGAAATCTGCTGTGTTGATCAAGTTCGGCGAGCTATTCGAGCACCTCGGCACGCTCCGCAGCATTGCGTTCGACACAACTGGACCGCGACCGGTAACGAACCAGCGGTGTTCGAGGACAGACGATCACCGGTTTCACCCGCGACGAACTCATCGCATGGGCCACGCAATGAAATTCACACCAGGACACCGCGCGGAGGGATTCGGTCTCCTAGTAGGACTTTGTTAGGTTCGCCACTTCTTGTTGCGGGGCCTCGAGTTTCGGCGTGGTGTCCGGGACGATGACCGGGTGGATTCCGCTGCCCTGACCGATGTCGGCGAACGTCTCGACGTGTTCGTCGACGAGGCGTTCTCGTCGCTGAAACGCAAGGATCAGCGGGCGACGGCAGGGGTGTATGCGCGGGGGTTGATGCTCGATGGTCGCCACAAGTCGATGCAGCCGATGGCCGACCGGCTCGGAGTCGATCACCAACGTCTGCAGCAGTTCGTCACCACCTCCCCGTGGGATCCGGTGCCGGTGCGGAAGACGCTGTCCCGTAAGGCATGTGATCTGATTGCGCCGGATGCGTGGGTGATCGACGACACCGGATTCGCCAAGGACGGTGACGGCTCGCCATGTGTGGCCCGGCAGTACTCGGGCACCTTGGGCAAGATCGGGAACTGCCAGGTCGCGGTCAGTGTGCACGCCGCCACCGATACCGCGTCCGCACCCCTGGACTGGCGGCTGTATCTGCCCGAGAGCTGGGACGATCAGCGTTGCGACGATCCGGAGGCGGCCGCAGCGACCGCGGCCCGCCGGCGACGCAACGCCATTCCCGACGAGGAACGGTACCGCTCCAAGGCGGCACTCGCCCTCGAGATGCTCGACGAGCTGATCTCGTGGGGCCGGACCGCGCCGGTGATCGTCGCCGACGCCGGCTACGGCGACTCGGCCACCTTCCGTCAATCTCTGACCGACCGTGACCTGGCCTACGTCGTGGCCGTCAAGAGCGCGACCCTCGCGCATCCGGGTGATGCGGTCCCGGCCACCGCGGAATACTCGGGCCGCGGCCGGCCTCCGACACGACGCTACCCGGCGGCGGTGACCTGCACAGACCTCGTCCTGGCGGCCGGCGTCGAGGCGCTGACCCAGGTCACCTGGCGCCACGGAGCCAAGACCGGGCCGGCCAATCCGGCCGCGGCGATGCGCTCACGCTTCGTGGCACTGCGGATCCGCCCGGCGAATCGCTCGATTCCCCGCGATGAGGACGGTGTGCTGCCGCAGGCGTGGCTGCTCGCCGAATGGCCGGTCGGAGCGGCCGCCCCCACCGATTTCTGGCTGTCCACCCTGCCCGAGGACACACCCCTGCCGGAGTTGATGCGGCTGGCAAAGATCCGCTGGCGCATCGAGCACGACTACCGGGAACTGAAAACCGGTCTCGGACTCGACCATTTCGAGGGCCGCTCCTGGCTCGGCTGGCACCACCACGTCACCCTCGTCACCGCCGCACACCTGTTCCTGACGTCCCTGCGGCTGACCGACCCGAAAGCGGTCGGGCGGGACTGACCCTCTACGGCATTGTGCGCGAACTCCCACGCGCACTGGCCTATTGGATCGGTACCTGCCCGACCTGCCATCACACCTTCCCGACCTAACAAAGTACTACTAGCACCACTTGCCACTGTCCGTGAGCGAGTAGCCTGCGGTCATGGCCGTCGTGTATGTGCAGAATCTCTTCCGCCGAGACGGCGGGGTCCGACTCGCGGAAACAGGGCCCGCGCCGGCCGAGGGTACGGCCTTCACCCTTGTGCCGAATGCAGCCTTGTCGCTCCCCGAGACCTCGTCGGTCTCGGAAACAGATGGGGGCTTGCACGAACCGGCGCCCGACGCAAGGGGTGGTCCGCACAGGTTGTGGCGTGAAGTGGTCGGCGAACAGATCCGGCAACTTCGCACCGATCGTGCCGAACGCTTGGCAGACGTTGCCGAGCGGGCCGGGGTGTCACCCCAGTATCTCTCAGAAGTCGAGCGCGGGGTCAAAGACCCTTCGTCGGAAGTGCTCGACGCTGTCGCCGGGGCGTTGGGGACAAGCGTCGAGGGACTTGCCCGTCGGGCATATCGGATCGTTCCCGCGCCACAGCCAAACCCGGAAAGAGAATTCCGATTGTCAGCGCCGGTGCGCCTGGCGGCCTGAACACTCCGTACCGCCGAGCGCTTACCGGATTCGCAGTGCGTCACCGACGTGAGTCGGTCGGCGGCGCACTGCGATCGGTGCCTCGGTCAATGTGTCGAGCGATTGGCGACGACGGTGTCGACGATGCCGTAGTCGATCGCCGCATCGGGTGTGAGAACCAACTGTCGTTCGATGTCGCGTCGTACCTGATCGGCGTTGCGGCCGGTACGGTCGGCGAGGATCTGTTCCTGCAACCTGCGCACGCGTTCGATCTCCTCGGCCTCGATCACGAGATCTGGAATGGCTGCGCGGCCGCCCTCGGTCATGGGCGGATGCAACACGACCCGGCCATGGCGCAGTATCGCCCGTCGGCCCGGAGTGCCGCCGGCCAACAGCAGCGCCGCGCTGCCGACCGCCTCGCCCACGCAGGTGGTTTCGATCGGCGCGCGCACGAACTGCATTGCGTCGTACACCGCCAGGACCGACGCGATGGCCCCTCCGGGCGAGTTGATGTACAGGGAGATCGGACGATCCGGGCTGTCGCTCTCCAGGTGGAGCAATTGGGCGATGATTGCGTTCGCGACGCCTTGGTCGACGGCGGTGCCCAGATAGACGATCCGCTCGGCCAGCAACCGACTGTAGATGTCCACGGTGCGTTCGCCGCTCGAGGTCGAGAGCGTGACGTAGGGGATCGTGTAGGTGCTCACTTCACCACCCCCAGGCCGAAGGTCCGCGGGAGCCGACGGGGGATCAGGTCGTCGAGCGAGGTTGCGATCCGGTCGATGAAACCGTATTCGAGTGCCTCGTCCGCGGTGAACCACCGGTCGCGTAACGAGTCCTCCGCGATCTGGTCAACGGACCGGCCGGTGTCCTCTGCGATGCAGGCGAGAACTGTGTCCCGGGTGTGGCGGATATCGTCGGCCTGGATCGCCACGTCCGGGGCCGAGCCACCCACCCCGCCGGAACCCTGATGCAGCAGCACCTTCCCGTGTGGGAGAGACACTCGCTTGCCGCGGGTTCCGGAGGACAGCAGGAACTGGCCGGCGCTGTACGCCATGCCCAGGTTCACGGTAGTGACATCATTGGGCACGGCACGCATGCAATCGCGGATGGCCAGCATCCCGGGGACGGAGCCCCCGGGGGAGTTGATCACCAGGGCGATGTCCGACTCCGGGTCCTCGGCGGCCAACACGAGTAGGGCGGTGCAGATACGGTTGGTATTGGCCTGTTCGAGCGCATCACCGAGCAGGATCATCCGCTGTGCGAACAGTCGCTGGTTCAGATCGCGGTCCAGCACCGCCGTGGGATCGATCGTGTTTTCTGACATGCCATCACCATTCAGCGCCACGAGACGGTCGGCAATGCCGCGCTGCTGTGAGCAGATCCGCCCTCAGCGAAACCCCGATGTGCTGATCGCGCAATCTGTGAAGACTTCAGATCCACGAGGCGGCAACGCCCAGGGTCGTGCACTGGCGAGCCGGTGGGTCGATCACTGTGCACTCGGATCGACTCTTCACATGGTTGGCAGACGTACCCGACGAATCCTTCCGGGGCTCGTTCCGTCCTGTGTCCGGGCTGAGCCCGGTGTGCCCTACGTAATGCCGTGACCTCCGGTCAAGCGGGCCATCGTTGCAGATCGCCAACGCGGTCACGTGACCGACGGTTTCCGGTGCGGTCGAGCAGGTCACTGCGACGTGCCGCGCCACGTGCAGATCTCTACGGAGGTGTCCCAGCCCCCACTGCCTCTGTGATCGAGATGTAGCCACCCTCGCGGACTTTGCGGGCCAGTCCATGGTGGATGCGCTTCATCCAAAACGGTCCGCCGTAGATGAACCCTGTGAACGCTTGGATCAGAGACGCTCCGGCGAGGATACGTTCCCATGCCTGGTCGACGGTCTCGATCCCACCGACGGAGACGAGGGTTAGCTGGTCACCGACGCGGGCGCGCAAGCGGCGCAACACTTCGAGGGAACGGTCCGCGATGGGTGCGCCGGAGATGCCACCCGCGCCCAGCGCTGCAGCTTGGTCTGCGGGGGTCACCAAACCAGTCCGAGAGGTTGTCGAGTTCGTGGCGACGATACCCGCCAGGCCGAGTTCGACGGCGAGATCAGCGACGGCATCGACGTCGTCATCCGATAAGTCGGGAGAGATCTTTACCAGCACCGGAACGTCCACACAGCCAAGGACAGCCGTGAGAATTGGCCGGAGCGACTCCACCGCCTGCAGGTCACGTAGTCCGGGAGTGTTCGGTGAGCTGACATTGACGACGAGGAAATCCGCTACCTCCCCGAGCAGGCGTGCGCTTGTAGCGTAGTCGGTGGCTGCACCCTCTGGTGGCACGACTCTTGTCTTACCGATGTTCGCGCCGATCGGCAGCGATGTGTGGCGGCAGCGAAGCTCGGATGCGACATGCTCGGCACCGTAGTTGTTGAAGCCCATCCGGTTGAGCAGAGCACGATCCGCGGACAGACGAAACACTCGCGGTTTCGGGTTACCGGCCTGAGCCTGCGCGGTGACGGTTCCGATCTCGGCGTATCCGAATCCCATCGCGCCCCAGGCATTCACACCAGTGCCGCTCTTGTCGAATCCGGCCGCCAGGCCGAGTGGGGCGGGGAAGTCGATGCCGAAGGCACGCGTTCGTAAGACCGGGTCGGAAGTGCCGAGAACGCGTGCCACCAACGACCGCAACGGGCGCCATGCCGTCACTACACACATCACTCGAAACGCAAGGTGGTGTACCCGTTCCGGAGACAGCAGAAACATCAAGCGCAGAAGCAGTTTGTACACGAGTGTTGCCTCCTGACAGGCGAGGTTCATCAAGATCCGATCGCCTCACGGCTGAGGCGACAACAAGTTCACCGAAGTAGCACCGCAGGCCAGGCCGTGAGCGGTCCGGTGTTGGGACGAGTAGTCTGCGGCAGTCGACGCTGCCACTGATGTTCAATCTTGTTCCGCAGGACACGATCTGGTGAGTCGCACATTCCCGGTAGGCACGTGCACGGGTGGTTTCGTTGTCGACGTCGAGAAGGAGGGTTCGTCGGCTGGGAAGCGGCATTCCGGGTCGACCTGCCGGTCTCACTCGTCACTGATCGGACGGAGCACGCGCGAAAACGCGTGCGATGGGAATCGAGCTTGATCCCTCGGGACGAGAAAGCGGTGTACGAAACGCGTTGCACATCCGCCACCGACGGACGCGGCCGACCAGGCGGTCGGCCGCGTCGACGGGTGTGCGGGTGCCCGATCAGAGCCGACTGACGGTAAGGCCGCCTTCGTGGTAATCCGCGCGCAACCGCTTCTTGTCGAACTTGCCCACGCTGGTCTTGGGCACCTCTTCGACCACCGCCCAGTTCTCGGGCAGTTGCCACTTGGCGACCTTGTCTACCAGGTACTGCTGCAGGTCGGCCACGGTGGCTGCGCTCTCTTCCCGCAGTACCACAGCCACCAGCGGGCGTTCATCCCACTTCGCGTCCGGAATACCGATGACGGCCGCCTCGGCCACCGCAGGGTGAGCCATGACCGCGTTCTCCAACTCGACCGAAGAGATCCATTCGCCTCCGGACTTGATCATGTCCTTGGTGCGGTCGGACAGGGTCAGATAGCCGTCCGCAGTAATGGACCCCACGTCGCCGGTGCACAGCCATCCGTCGTCGAAATTGTCCGTGGCGTCGTCCCCGAGGTAGGACGAGGTGATCCAGGGGCCGCGTACCTGTAGCTCACCCACGGCCACTCCGTCATGCGGAAGGACTCCGCCTTGATCGTCGACCAGCCGCGCCTGCACGGAGGCCGGGAAGCGCCCCTGACTGTAGCGGTACGGCCACTGCTCCCCCCGGCTGATTCCGGCCGGGGGCCGCGCCACCGAGCCCAGGGGGGATGTTTCGGTCATGCCCCAGGCGTGCAGAACCGACACACGATGATCGTCTTCGAAAGCGTGCAGCAACGCCGGGGGGACGGCAGCGCCACCGATGAGCACTTCCCGCATCATCGAGATGTCCTGCGGGTGCTGTTCAAGGTACTGATGCAGACCCTGCCAGATGGTGGGAACGGCGGCGGCGAACGTGGGCTGCTCTGCGGCAATCAACTCCGCCAGTGGCGCCGGCTGCAGAAATCGATCCGGCATGACCAACGAGGTCCCGATCATGAACGCTGCATACGGCAGTCCCCAGGCGAGGACATGGAACTGGGGCACGATTACCAATGCACGGTCGCCTTGCCGCAGGTTCGCCGCGTCGCTCATGCATACCTGCATCGAGTGAAGCCAGATCGAGCGATGCGAGTACGCCACCCCCTTCGGGTCACCGGTCGTTCCGGAGGTGTAGCACATTGCAGCCGCCGTACGCTCGTCCTGCTGCGGCCAGGGGAAATCGGTTGGCTGTCCGACCAGCAGATCCTCGTAGGAGTGGACACGAATTTCGTCGGGTGTCACGAAGTCGGGAGGAATCTCGCCGGTAACGATGACATGCTCGACGGTCTTCAACCGTGGAAGCAGCGGACTCAAAAGGGAAAGAAGTGTCCCGTCTACAAGGATCACCCGGTCCTCGGCGTGGTTGATGATATGCACAAGTTGTTTGGGGAACAGACGAATGTTGAGCGGGTGCAGGACCGCTCCCATCGCTGGTACCGCCAGGTACGCTTCCAGGTGCTCGGCGTTGTTCCACATGAACGTCGCTACACGTTGGTCGCTGTCGATGCCGAGTCCGCGGAGCGCGTGTGCAAGGGCGGCGCAACGTGTGCCCACCTCCGCGTAGGTGCGCCGGCGGGGACCGTTTTCGGTCCATGTCACTACTTCTGCGTTGGCGTGCACCGTACTGCCGTAGGTGAGCAGTTGGGAAATCGATAGCGGCAGATCGCTCATCGTACTCAGCATGATGTGTTCCTGACCTCGGAGGTGGTGAAGGGGCAGAGAGCCCCGCAGAGGGTGGTGGCGGTGGCGTCATGCGTGGGTGCTCGCCTATCACGTGCGTGGCAATAGTGTTCAGGAATTACCCTGTTCGCCACGGCCCCATGCCGCCTGCCCATCGAAACGATGCAAGCCCCATTCGTATTGACTGTGGCCGTCTTTCGATTTCGACGCGCAAGAGGATCGGTGCGCCGATACAAACGATCGGCTGCGTTGCACTCTGCGAACAGCGCCGCCGTCACGGACCCTATCATTGCATGAGCCGTTCGATGATTCGTTGCGGCTCTACAGATTCGGGGGGAAGACGTCGAAGCAGCGCGTCGAGCAGCATTCCGTCGAGCGCGGAGACCAGCTGGGCGGCGTCGACGAGCGTCGCCCCGCGCTCTCGCAGAACAGCAACGAGGAGATCCCGGCCGTGAACCAGTTCCGCGGCGAGCTCTGCGTCGTGGAACGAGGCGACGATGAGTTCGTAGCGGGCCCGGGTGCGCCCCGCCTCCGCATCGAGCCACCGCGCGAACTGCTGGTCCAGGGATTCACCGGCGGCCGGTAGGTCTCCCTCGAGTAGGTGACGAACCATCGCCAGAACCAATCCACGCTGATTCGTAAAGTGGTGCCGCGCAGTGCCGTGCGGGACACCCGCCTCGTCTTCCACTCCACGCATCGACCATCCGCGGAACCCGACCCTGCCGAGCAGCTCCAACCCCGCGTCGAGCAGGACCCCTCTCGTGGACTTCTCCATGTGGAGAGTTTATCGTAGGGCAACCCTCTCCATGTGGAGAACTACTTCGGATCGGAGCGTCCCGATGGTGATCTTGTTCGACATCCTTCTCATACTCTGCGTGACCTTGACGCTGTGGTTCAGCGGTTACGTCCTCCACCGCTCCGTACTCGAAGAAACACCCCGACGGTGAGGCGAGGTCGCCGGTCCGGGTCTCACCCCGAACTCTGGAGAACCTTCGTACGCGGACGGAAATAGGCCCGGTTCATATCCGGAGACGTTCCGAGAGAAGGCGGACCGCAGAGCTCCGTCTCACCTGCCGTCCGCAGACGCGGCGACAGACCGAACGGTCGTCGCCACACCGAATCTGCGGGACTGTGAATCACAGCTGCATCCGGGGTTTTCGACCGGCCCCACCGCGCGAGGCGCTGTCCCGAGCCCGACGGGCCCTCGATCGGCGGGCCGGCGCTCGCGTTCTACGCGCTCCTCCCCAACCGGCGAATCACTCGTTCGATCGAGACGAGCAGTCGAGTCCGATCGGGTGTACCGCATGCCGGAACGCCGCGCTGGTGGCCGTCCGCTCCGGCGGCAATCCTGAATCGCTCATCCAGCCCCGTGACCGCCGTGGGTCAGGCTTCTACTGGAGGTTTCCATGACCGATCCGGCCTTCCGCTCCGCAGGCGAGCTCGCCGCCGCCATCGCAGCGAAGGAGGTGTCGAGCGTCGAACTGCTCGACCATTACCTTGCCCGAGTGGACCGACTCAATCCGGAGGTGAACGCTATCGTCGCCCGGGACGAGGAGGGTGCCAGGGCTGCGGCAGCGGCGGCCGACCGCGCGGTCTCCCGCGCTGAGCCGCTTGGCCGCCTGCACGGCGTACCAGTGACGATCAAGGACAGTCTCGAGGTTGCGGGCATGCGAACCACCGGGGGTTCGACCCGTTGGGGACACCATGTCTCGACGAGTGACGCCGAATCGGTCGCGCGGCTCAGGAACGCGGGAGCGATCGTCTTCGGCAAGTCCAATCTTCCGGCTGATGCCCGGGATTGGCAGACCTACAACGAGATCTACGGGACCACGAACAACCCGTGGGACCCGACCCGCGTGCCGGGCGGTTCGTCCGGCGGGTCCGCGGCAGCTGTCGCCGCAGGGCTGACCGGCCTCGAACTCGGCGGCGACACCGCCGGTTCGATCCGGGTACCTGCTCATTTCTGCGGTGTCTACGGGCTGCGCCCGTCGTACGGGATCGTGCCGAGATATGGGAGTGTCTCGGGCCATGCGCCCGGGACGCTGGCGGAGTTCGACATGGCGGTACTCGGTCCGCTCGGCAGGCATGCCGACGATCTCGACCTCGGTCTGGATGTCCTTGCAGGAGCGGAACACGACCGGGCCGCGGGATGGCGCCTGGAATTGCCTCCTGCCAGGTCGAACACGCTGCGGGGATTCCGGGTCGCGGCGTGGCTCGACGATCCCTTCTGCCCGGTCGACGGCGAGCTGGTCACGATCCTGCAGGCGGCGGTCGACGCGATACGGTCCGCAGGTGCCGCCGTGGTCGCGAGGACGGGTCCGGTCGGGCTCGAAGAGACGATGGCTCTCTATCAGCCGTTGCTGATGGCGCAGAGCGGGTTGATCGAACCGGACGAGTCGTATTCGGAACTTGTGGGACTCGCCGCGAAGGACGGACCTGCCCGCGGGTTCGCGTCGGACCTGACGATCCGTTTCCGCGACTGGCACATGCTCGACGAGCGCCGCCAGCATTCCCGCCGCCGCTGGGCCGAGTTCTTCCGTGACGTCGACGTGCTCCTTTGTCCGGTCAGCCCCACAGCCGCGTTCCCGCACGACCATCGGCCCGATCCGGGTTGGTCGGTCCGGACCTTGAGCGTCAACGGCACCGACCGGCCGTATCGCGACATGCTCACGTGGATGGCACCCTCGGCGCTCAACCATCTGCCCGCGGCGGTGGCGCCTGTCGGGACGACCCGAGACGGGCTTCCGGTCGGCATCCAGGTGATCGCACCGTACTTGCACGACCGGACCGCTGTGCGGTTCGTGCAGTGCCTTGCGGAGGTGATCGGCGGGTTCCGCCGCCCCTCGGGATTCTGACTGCGCGGGTTTGCCGGCTCGCGAAAGGTTGTCCGAGAATCCCAGTGGGACAGCGACATCGATCGTCGCTGCGCCTCTGACCCGCCGGGGCTGTTTCGGCAGCCCCGGTGGGCCTGGACGGACCGCCGCCGGTTCACACGAGCTCGGCGGTCAGTAGTGGATACAGCGAAAACGCGAGAAGTGCAGCCATGACGATGTTGAACATGCGGAGGTATCGGGGGCGGGTAAGCCAGGCACTCAAGGTCGTGCCGAAGGCTGCCCACACGGCGACACTGGGCCCGTTGACCGCGGCGTAGAGCACAGCGAGGAGCACGATCACGCCCGCTCCGGCACCGGCGGGGGTGTAGTTCGTGATGGCTCCGATCGCCATCACCCACGCCTTCGGGTTCACCCACTGGAACGCCGCTGCAGCCAGGAAACTCATGGGCCGCCGCGTCGTCGCTTCGGTCTGTGTGCCGGCGGTCGTGGCGATACGCCAGGCCAGCCACAGCAGATACGCAGCACCCACGACTCGCAGCACCGTGTAGGTGTGGGGGAATGTCGTGAACACCTGCCCTAGGCCGAGACCCACAGCGAACACCATCACCCCGAAGCCGACGCTGATGCCCAGCATGTGCGGGATCGAACGGACGAACCCGTAGTTGATCCCCGAAGCCAGCAGCATCACGTTGTTCGGCCCCGGTGTGATCGACGTGACGAACGCGTACAGCAGCAGCGGCAGCAGCAACAACTCCGCGCTCATCGCCGGGACCCGTCCGAGGCAAGACACTTGATCATGCCGAAAGTGTGACACTATTAGCGATGATGAGCTTAGTGTCATGTGACACTTTAGGAGGTGCGTATGCGTGAGCAGTCGCCCTGGACTCCCCGGTTGTCCGGGATCCCGGGCACGGTGCACGAGCGGCTCGTGTCCGCATTGACCGAGGACATCGAACGCGGAGTGGTCGGGGTGGGCGCACGGTTACCCGCGCACCGCGACCTCGCGGGCCGTCTCGGCATCGGCATCGGCACCGTGACCAAGGCATACTCCGAACTGGAGCGTCGGGGGCTGGTGCGCGGCGTCCACGGACGCGGAACCTTCGTTGCCGGGCTCCAACGACAGTCTCGGGACATCGTCGACCTGTCCGTCAACGTGCCGCCACCGTTGCTGGGCGACAGACTGCTCGCCGATACGCTCACCGCGCTGGCCGGGACGCTCGACGCGGAAGCGTTCGCCCGGTATCCGGACCCGGCCGGAAGTCTGCACCATCGGGCCGCGATCACGGCCTGGCTGCACGATCAAGGCCTCGACACACCACCGGAGCGAGTGCTGCTCACCCACGGCGCCCAGCACGCTGTCTCGGTCGCACTCACCGCCGCGGCCGGTCCAAGCGGTGTGATACTCACCGAAACCAGCACCTATCCCGGTGCGATCGCCGCCGCGCGACAGGCCGGTCAGACGCTCGTGCCGGTAGCGATGGACGCGCACGGCATGCTTCCCGATGCTCTTCACTTTGCCCTCACGCAGATAGGACCCGAGCATCGCCGCACGGTGTATGTCACTCCGACCCTGCACAATCCGACCGGGTCCACCATGGATGCGCGACGCCGCCGGAAGATCGTCGAGGTCTGCCGGGCGCACGACGTCACGATCATCGAAGACGATGTCTACTCGCTGTTCCGTCCCAGGAACATCTCGCCGATCGCCCAGCTCGCCCCGGAACGGACCTTTTATGTCAACGGCTTCTCCAAGAGCCTCACCCCGGGTCTACGTATCGGTGTCCTCGTCGCTCCGGAAGCAAGCAGCTCCGATGCCGCCGATATCCTTCAGGTCACCTCGCTCGCACTCAGCCCGCTGATGTGCGAGGTCGCACGCCGCTGGATCACCGACGGCACCGCCCGACACATCGGCCTCGCCCTGCGTGCCGAAGCCGAAGAACGGCTCGACCTCGCCGTGACCATCCTGGACCGCCACATAGCCCGCGTCCCACACAGTGGATTCCACCTCTGGCTTCCCCTGCCGCGCGCCACCGCAGAGGAGGTCACCCTCCGCGCCGCCCACGCAGGCATCATCGTCACTCCACCCGCTGCCACCACGGTCGACCCCGAGGCCGAGCACGCAGGCGTCCGGCTCTGCCTCGGCGGACCGCCGGTACCGCAGCTCACCGGTGCCCTCCACGCGCTGAAGCACATCCTCGACCGGCCCGGGTTCGACAGGACACGAACATAGCGCCGGTACCGACGGATCCGGCCCGGACAGTGGGTCAAGTCCCGACCGGAATGCGATTGACACCGCGAACTCCGGTGTCCCGGGTCTATTCGACGAATATGTCTTGTCGCCGACCACGTCGCGGGCCGGCGCGGCAAGCCCCCTGTCCACCGCGGATCCTATCGCCCGTCCGGTCCCGGTTCGGCCAGAGTCTGAACCGTGAGCGCAGCCGCCACCAACTGCCTGCCCTCGGCCGTCGCGAGGTTCACCCCACACAAGGCCGAAATCCGCCCGATGCGGTAGTCGACGGTGTTCGGGTGTATGTGGCGCGCACGCGCAGTCGCCCGTCGATCGAAACCGGAGTCGACAAAATCACCGAGTGTGGCCATAAGTTCCGGATTGTCGATGATCGGAGCCAGAGTCGACGCCAAACGGCGGTGGGCGAGACTGGGCCGTGACAGCTGGTACTCGAGCATCAGATCCGAAAGCTGATACAATCCCGGCGCTCGGCGTGTCCGGCGGGCGATTCGGACGAGTTCTTCGGCGACCGCGAGTGCCTCGTGCACCTGATGCACGGGCGCGAGCTCCGCGCCGGCCACGACCGGCCCTCCCCACGCGTTCGACAGTTCCTCACCGAGCACGGCCAAATCGACGGGTTCGTCCGCGCCGGTGTCGTCCCACGGTACGAGAGCGGTCCCGCCTGCCTCGCCGAGCACGGCGATCGTGGATCCGGACCCGATCCCGTCGACTACGCGCTCGAGCCGGTGGACCCGCCGGCGCGTCGATACTGCCTCGCTCGCGTCATCGTCGGCCGGCGGACTGCCCGTGATACTGAGAACCAGATACTTTGCAGCGAGCCCTATTCCGGCCCGTCTGGCTGCGGCTTCGACATCCGTCCCCGAGATCATCGCCTGGAAGAGCGCGAATCTGGCGTCCTGTTCGTGCATGGACATCCGGGCGCGCTCGTTCGCATAGCCGGTCGCGACCACGCCGAGAACGGTGTCGAGTTGGGTGAACAGCAGCCCAGTCGCGACCGACAGGTCCTCCAGGTCCGCCGGACCGGCCGACCGCGCCATCCGCTGCCACACCTCGCCGAACCCGCGGACGTAGGCGGCGATGATGGACTCGAGGGTGGCGCCGTCGTCGGCACGCCGAGCCGCCGATGCTGCGAGCGTGTCGAGATCCGGGTCGGCCGGGGTACGTTCGGCGGTCGCCATGACGCGGGCGATCAGGCGCAGATTCAGCTCGACGATCCACTCGATATCGGGAACCGAGGAGCCGGACCGACGAGTGCGGTGCACAGGATTGGTCTCTGCGAACGCTGCGATCACGGTCCGGCGCAGTTCCCGGTCGCCGAGTATCACCTCCGCCGCCGGACGCCCACCTACCTGGGGCGGAACGAAGACCGTCGTTTTGTGTTCCATCACAAAATCATGGAATGGAGATCCGGCTTCTGTCCACTACATCTCCCTGATCGGGCACTGCACCCTTGGTATGAGCACCGAAAACGGTGCTTGAACATCGCGTGAACGGAAGGCGTGTCGATGACCGCTCCCAGGGTCGACGTCCGGACAAACACCGCGCTCGGGTTCGGGGAGAAGGCGAGCTACTTCGCCGGAAACCTCGGCAACATCATCCTCAGCACGGTCATCGGATCGTTTCTCCTGATCTACCTCACCGACGTCATCGGCATCGCAGCCGCGGCGGTCGGCAGCTTGTTCCTGGTGGCCCGAATCGTCGACGGCGCGAGCGACCCGATCATGGGATATCTCGTCGACCACCTCCCTGCCACGAAGCACGGACGGTTCCGCAGCTACCTCCTGATCGGCGGCGCTCTGGCGACGGTGAGTTTCGCGGCACTGTTCCTTGCGCCGGCGTGGCTGTCGGCGAGCGTCGTCGCAGTCTGGGTTACGTACCTGCTGTGGGGTATCGCATTCGATTTCATGGACATCCCGCTCAATTCGTTGCTCCCCGTCATGTCCGGTGACCCCTCGACTCGCGGCCGTCTCGCCTCGATCAAGGGAGCAACTTATCTCTTCGGCACGGCGCTGATCACCGCGGTAACGCTGCCGGTGGTCGACGCTCTCGGGGGCGGTGCCGCGGGCTGGCAGACCTACGTGATCGCGATCGCCATCATTTCGTTCGTGCTCACCGCACTCGCTGCGCGCGGTGTCCGCGAACGCATCCGGCCGGTGAGCACGGAAAAGTACCGCTTTGCCGACCTGCGCCGGATGTTCCTCGGCAACCGCGCCGTCCCGATCCTGCTGGTGTCCAAGGTGGCGACAAGTTCGGCGAGCGCGGCGATGATGGCCGGGCTCCCCTTCTTCTTCTCCTACTATGTGGGAGACAGATCCCTACTCAGCGCAGCTGCGATTGCCATGGTTGTGCCCATGGCGCTCGGAAGCATTGCAGCCCCCGCCCTGTCCCGCTGGACCGGGTCGAAGCCCGCCTACCTAACCAGTATCTCCGTGGTGATCGTCGGGTTGTCGAGCGTCGCGCTGCTCCCCGATCTGCCCGGTGCCGCCTATCTCGTGTGCTTCGCCGTCACTGGTTTCGGGTTCGGCGGCGCCGTCGCCGTGAACTACGCCCTGCTCGCCGAGCTCACCGATTTCGTCGAGTGGAAGAGCGGATTCCGATCCGAGGGCGCGCTGGCGTCGCTCGCGTCGTTCGCAGCAAAGGCCGGCGCCGGCGTAGGTGGTGCGGCCATCGCCTACGCCCTCGCCGTGACCGGATATGTCGCCAACGAGTCCCAGGACAGTGCCGCTCGTAACGGAATCCTGCTGGCGCAGTCGATGATTCCCGCGCTCCTTGCCACTCTGGGCGGACTGATCTTCCTCGCCTACCCCATCACACGCAAGGTCGCCGCGATCGCGATCGCCGAGGTCGGGCGGCGCCGCATCGAATACGCTTCGGCCGACCCCGATCGAATCGACGATCCGGAGAACACACGATGACTCTCACCCCCGTCCGCAGGTCTTCTGGAGCTGCATTCTGGATCCCCGACGAAGCGGAAGCATATCGCTGGGCTGCCGAGTGGATCTGGTCGGCCGAACCGGCCCTGGTCCCTCGGTCCGTGGTGCCGTTCGGTGCGCACGACCCGAAACGATTCGACCGTTGGGTGTTGTTCCGCGGGATGGTCGACCTCCCCCGCGTACCGGAGTCGGCGGACCTCCGGATCACCGCAGATTCCCGGTACCGGCTTTGGATCAACGGTGTGGAGATCGGTACGGGGCCGAGCCGGCACGGACCGCGATCCCTGACAGCCGACCGCTACCCTGTCGCCACTACGCTGCGCCCCGGACGCAATGTCGTGGCGGTGCTCGGCCGATTCTATGGCCACGCTGTGCCGTGGTGGGAGCCGGCGGCTCCGTCCTTCACCACCGGCGGGGGCGGACTGCTCGCCGAACTCGACTGCGACGGCGAGGTCGTCCTCGCGACAGGAGACGGTTGGCGGGCGTACCCGGCGGACGCGTGGACGCCGTCACGGCCCCTGTCGATGCTCACGTCCCAGATACCGGAGGTATTCGACGCCCGCCTGCTCGATCCCGCATGGACGAGCGTCGATTTCGACGACACCGCCTGGCCGACGGCGACGGTTCTGTACGAGCATGCCGTCGTCGGGCCGGTAGGTCGTGCCCGTCCGCCGATCGGCCCGTATGGACAGATCGGGAAGCGTCCGATCCCGTTGTTGACCGGGCATATACGGACACCTGCCTCCCGCGAGCAGTTTGCACTGCCCGACGATGATCCGTCCGATGTGTACACCCGACTCGGCACCGACGTCGCGGCCGCGATCCCCGGCACAGCCGGTGCCGCGTCCGCACCTCGCGGCAGCGGACAACGTCGACTGGTGGTGTACGACTTCGCTGCGATCGTCGCGGGCACGGTGTATCTGGAGCTGTCGGGCAAGGAAGGCGACACCGTGACCGGGGCTCTCGTCGAGGCGGTGTCACCCGTGGCGTTTCGCAGCGCGGCCGCGTTCGAGGTGACGATGCGGAACGGCGATCTGTCGTTCGAGCCCGACAACCCGGTGGGTGGCCGTTATCTCGTGCTTTCCGTGAACTCTCCGACACTCGAGATCCATCGAGTGGAGGTGCGCGAGCGCAGACGTCCGCGCGTGCCCACTGGTGGCTTCCGGTGCAGTGATACCCTGCTCAATCGGATCTTCGACGTCTCGGTACGAACCGTCGACCTCACGTCTCGGGATGCCTACCTGGACTGCCCAACTCGCGAACAGCGTGCGTGGACTGGTGACGCCGTCGTGCACCAGTCGGTCGACCTGGTCGTCAACGGCGACTGGAGTCTTGCCCGATGGAATCCACGCCTGCTCGCCCAACCACGGCAGGACGGAATGCTACCGATCGTTGCGGTCGGTGACTTCGCCAATCCGGTAGTGCCGCCCATTCCCGACTGGGCACTGCACTGGATCCGATCGGTACACAACCTCTACCGCTACACCGGTGACCGAGCGCTGGTGGCGGAACTACTTCCCGTTGCCGAGCGGGTCCTGCGCTGGTTCCTGCCGTACCGTCGTGCCGACGGCCTTCTCCACGAGGTTCCCGGCTGGGTGTTGATCGATTGGTCTCCGGTCCAGGTGACGGGATGCTCGGCAGCACTGAATGCACTGTGGGCCAGAGCACTTCGCGATTTCGGTGAGATGAGCGAATGGCTCGGCGACGCCGGGAAAGGGACGTGGGCGCAATCGTTGCACGGGGACGTCCGCGTCGGCTTCGAGGCATTCTGGGATCCGGTGCGCCGGGCGTACCGGGATACGCTGCCCGATGGTGACCGTCCCCGTGCAGTCAGCGAGCACACGGCAGCGGCAGCGGTAACTGCGGGACTCGTGCCGGCCGAACGCAACGATGCCGTACTGGCCTTGCTGCTCGACCGCGATGCCATGTTCACCCGGACTCCGCTCAGTGACCACGGTGTGGACAAGGCCGGACCGGAGAACGGTGCTCCCATTTCGGTGCGCCCCGAACCCGATTGGGACACGGAGACACTGGTGGTCGGCGCGCAGCCGTTCTTCCGCTACGTGGTGCACGAGGCCATCGTCCAGCTCGGCGCCGCACACCGGCTCCCGGTACTGTGCCGGGACTGGCGTGAGCTGCTCGCGACGGGACCGACCGCTCTGCGCGAATGCTGGGAGGGGGGATCCTTTGCCCACGGCTGGTCCGCGACCCCGGCCCGCGACCTTGTCACCTTCACACTCGGGATCTCCCCCGCGGCGCCCGGATACGGGCGGGTGCAGATCGCCCCGCGGCTCGGCGACCTGGACTGGGCCGAAGGTTCCGCCCCCACCCCAGCCGGTGTCGTCACCGTCCGAGCCACCTCCGAACTGGTGGAACTGACATCCCCGGTGCCGGTCGACTATATCGGGGAGGACGGTCGCGAACTGTCGCTCGATCCGGGAAACCACGAAATCGAGGTGCGCTTGTGATGACTCGGTTCACCTCGGTCACCATCTCGTCGGGACCTCTTCGCGGAACCACGGTCGACGGCGTCGATCGTTTCCTGGGCGTCCCGTACGCCGCCGCGCCGTTCGGTCCTCTCCGCTTCCAGGCGCCCAGACCGCACGCTCGCTGGGACGAGGAGCGGGACGCCACCCGGAACGGCCCGACAGCCCCGCAAAATCCATACGCCGACGGTCTCGAACGGTTGTTGCCGACCATCCGGATCGACGGTGCGGAGATCCTCACCGCGAACATCTGGGCTCCCACCGAACGCACCGGAGGCGGGGTACCTGTGCTGGTGTGGATCCACGGCGGCTCGCTCTCGCACGGCAGCAATGCCCTACCGATGTACGACGGTTCACGTTTTGCTCGGGACGGAATCGTGTTCGTGGCGTTGAACTATCGACTCGGGGTCGAGGGCTTCGCGGTTCTCGACGACGCCCCCCTCAATCTCGGTCTCGCCGATATCGCTCACGGTCTGCAGTGGGTGCACGAGGAGATCGCGGCGTTCGGCGGCGACCCGACGCAGATCACCGTGGCCGGGCAATCGGCGGGCGGCACTCTCGTCGCCGGTCTGCTCGGGCACCCTACCGTCGGGCATCTCGTGCGACGGGCGGTGATCCAGAGCGCTCCCCTGCAGGCCGACGATCGGAGCAAGGCCGGGCGCATCACTCGGCTCGTGGCCGACAAGCTCGGCACAGGGACCACCCGCGCCGAGTTCGCGGCCCAGAAGCCTGAAACCATCTTGGGGGCACTACGCGCTTTGACGGGGAAGGCCACACCGCTGGCTGGTGGTCCCGGCTTCGGCCTCGTCCTCGACGAGTCGACCGTGCCTGGCAGTCCCGTCGATGCGCTCGCAGGTGGCATTGCGGACCACGTCGACATCCTGATAGGCACCACGCGAGACGAATACCGCTTGTGGACGGTGCCGACCGGACTCTCCGAGAGGATCGGCCGCGTCCATCTGACGCTCGCACGTCTCAAGTCTGGCGTCGGCCGGTGCGTCGTCGCACGGTACCGGGCCAATCGGCGGGGAATGAAAGCAGGCGACGTACTCGGTGCAGTCGTGATCGACATGCTGCTGCGCCGGCCTCTGGTCCGGATTGCCGACGCCCGTTCGCGACGCGGCGCCAGGACGTGGGTATACGAGTTCGTCTGGCCGAGTCCGGTCGAACGACTCGGTGCCGCACACGGAGTCGAACTCGGTTTCGTCTTCGATCTGCTCGACCTGCCCGAATACCGGGCGCTGAACGGGCACGGAGCACCCCAGCAGCTTGCCGACGACATGCACGGTGTGTGGGTGTCTTTCGCCCGTGGCGACGATCCGGGCTGGCCCGCCTGGGACGAACACCGGAAGGTCCGAATCTTCGGTCCGGTACCGGGACCCGTACAACCGCTACCCCGCGCGGATGAGATAGACGTCTGGGATCGCTGACATCGTCAGCCGACGCCACCGGTGGACACCCGAGGCACGAGCACCGGCTGGAAGTGCAGGTGCTCAGGTGCCCGGCCGGGGTCGTCGACCGTCGCCGTCAGTAGGTCGACAGCGGCGGCACCGATCGTCGCGCGCGGCTGCCGCACCGACGTGAGCGGGACCACCGCCGACGCCGCGAAGTCGATGTCGTCGTAGCCGACGATCGCGATGTCCTCCGGCACCGCCGCGGCACTGCGGAGCACCAGTTCCTGGACGACGCCGAGGGCGAGGAGGTCGTTGGCGCAGAAGACGGCGTCGGGACGGCGGCCGACGTGAATCCGAGCGAGTCGTTCGGCGGCGCTGCGTCCTGCTGCCACATCGGACCCGGCAGTCTCGATCACCTCCACTGTCACCCCGGCGTGCGCCGAGGCGGCGCCGCGAGCACCGTCGAGACGGTCCCGGATCTGTCGTAGCGTCGACGGTCCACCGACGAATGCGATATGTCGCCGTCCGATCTCGGCGAGGTGGTGTACCGCGATCGCTCCGCCCGCCACGTCGTCGACGGCAACCGACGAAAAGGGCGTGCCCGTGCCGTCCCGATCGACCAGTACCACCGGAGTGCCGCGGGACTGCATCTGTTCGAGGCGCGTCAGGTCGTCACCCACGGGGGAGACGAGCATCCCGTACACCCGGAGCTCATCGAAGGTGTCCAGGTATAGCCGTTCCCGCTCTGGGTCCTCGTCGGTGGTACCGAGCAGCACTGTGAGACTGTTCTCGGCCGCGCGTTCCTCGGCAGCCCGTGCGATGTCGGTGAAGAACGGATTGCCGACGTCGAGAACTGCGAGGCCGATGCAGCGGGAACGCCCAGCGCGCAACTGCCGGGCTGCGTCGTTGCGCACGAAGCCCAGCCGGCGGATTGCCTTGTGGACGCGCTCGACGGTGGCAGGGGCAACCTTGTCAGGGTTGTTCAACACGTTGGAGACCGTTCCGACGGACACCGACGCCGCCGCCGCGACATCTCGCATACTCACGGCCATGACGCGTCCTCCTCACCGACCGGTGGCAACCAGTCATACCAGAGCCGGGCTCCCCCTTCTTCGGGTGCGGGGTGTGTATGTGCGCGGAACATAGGTGCCGGCGACGAGCGCCCGCAGTGTCTCGAGGTCGCCGCGTACCAGTCCGTGGGCACGGGCCTGGACGAGGGCGTTGCCGAGCGCGGTTGCCTCGACCGGTCCGGCGAGAACGGCGATGCCGGCACGATCCGCGATGGCCTGACACAGCAGCGTGTTCTGAGCTCCGCCACCGACGAGGTGAATCCTGCGGACGTCGACTCCCGAGAGGGCCGCGGCGGTGTGCACTGCGGCGGAGAACGAGGCCGCGAGGCTGTCGATGATCGCGCGGACCAGGTGCGGACGGCCTGGTGGGACCGGTAGATCGTGCTCGGTGTACCACCGCTCGATGCGGTCCGGAACGTCACCGGGCGGGAGGAACCGCGGATCGTCGGTGTCGAACAGCGCGATCGGCTGCGGGCACTCGGCGGCTTGCATGAGCAGCTCGGGCAGGTCCACCGGGCCGTCGTCCCGCTCCCACGTCCGAACCGACTCGCTCAGCAGCCACAATCCCATGACGTTGTGGAGCAAACGAATTCGTCCGTCAACCCCGGCCTCGTTGGTGAATCGGGCGTGCTGTACCTCCGGCGAGACCACAGCCCGGGGAACCTCGACACCGACGAGCCCCCAGGTCCCACAGGAAATGTAGGCCGCCGCCGTCGCATCCATGGGAACCGCGGCCACGGCCGACGCGGTGTCGTGCGACGCCACCGCAGACACCTGGACATCGGAACCGAGTCCGAGCAGATCGGTGATCTCCGGCAGGACCGGCCCCAGTACGGTGCCCGGATCGACCGTGTCCGGGAACAGATGGGCCGGAACCCCAAGTTGCGCACACAGGTCCCGGTCCAGGGCGCCGCCGAGATCGCGCAATCCCGTTGTCGACGCGTTGGTGCGCTCGGCAACAGCGTGTCCCGTGAGCCAGTACACAACGAGGTCCGGGATGAGCAGGGCACGGTCGGCCGAATCCAGCATGCCCGAGATCCGTTCGGCGGCCAGTTGGTACACGGTGGTGAAAGGCAGAAATTGGAGGCCGTTGCGTTGGAACAGTTCGTCGGGAGAGACTATCTCGTGCACCGCCGCGACGCCCGCCTCGGTGCGGACATCGCGGTAGTGATGGGGCAGCCCCAGAAGCTGCCCGCCGCGCAGCATTCCGTAATCGACAGCCCACGAATCGATGCCGATCCCGAGCAGTGCATCCGCTTGCGTCACCGCGCTTCGAAGTCCCCGGCACACCTGCCCGAACAGCCCGGGAAGATCCCAGTGCAGGGCGGCCCGGGTGCCGTTCCACAGGTGCACGGGCTCGTTCGGGAACCTCGCGACGGCATGCATCTCGAGCACGCCGGGCCCCACCGACGCCAGCATCACCCGGCCGCTCGTGGCGCCAAGATCGACCGCGGCGACCTGCCCGGCGTTCATCGCAGGAACGCCGCAGCGACTCCGGCGTCGACCGGAACATGCAACCCTGTCGTGTGCGAGAAGTCGGAGGTGCACAGCGCGAACACGGCAGCGGCGACGTGTTCGGGAAGCACCTCTCGCTTCAGCAAGGTCCGCTGCGCGTAGAACGCGCCGAGATCGTCCTCATCGATCCCGTACACAGCGGCTCGCTCGGCGCCCCATCCACCTGCGAAAATGCCCGAACCTCGCACCACACCATCCGGATTGATGCCGTTGACCTTCACCCCGTGCTCGCCGAGTTCCGCGGCGAGCAGGCGTACCTGATGTGCCTGGTCGGCCTTGCTCGCCGAGTAGGCGAGATTGTTCGGTCCCGCGAACACCGAGTTCTTCGACGAGACGTACAGGATGTCGCCCCCCATCCCCTGCTCTATCAATGCCGCGGCGGCGGCGCGTGAGACGAGGAACGATCCGCGGGCCATCACATCGTGCTGAAGGTCCCAGTCGGCAACGGTGGTCTCGAGCAACGGCTTCGACAGCGATAGACCGGCGTTGTTCACGACGATGTCGATACCCCCGAAGGCCAGCACGCATGTGTCGACCGCCGCCTGCACGGCCGCTTCGTCGGTGACGTCCGCGGCGACCCCGACCGCGACATCTGCGGACCCGATCTCGGCGGCGACCGCACGGGCCTGCGCGGCATCGAGGTCGGCCACCACCACGCACGCGCCCTCGGCAGCGAGGCGACGTGCGACCGCCCTCCCGATGCCCGACGCGGCACCGGTCACGAGCGCGATCCGGGTCGCCAGTGGCTTCGGTTCCGGCATGCGTTGCAGCTTGGCCTCCTCGAGCGACCAATACTCGATGCGGAACTTCTCGGAGTCATCGATCGGCCGGTAACGGGAAATCGCTTCGGCGCCACGCATGACATTGACGGCGTTGAGGTAGAAGTCGCCGGCGACCCGAGCGGTCTGCTTGTCCCGGCCGTAGCTGAACATGCCGACGCCGGGCACCAACACGATCGCGGGATCTGCCCCACGCATGGCGGGTGAATCGGCGGTGGCGTGTCGCTCGTAGTACGAGCGATACTCGTCGCGGTACCGGGCATGTAAGACCGCCAACCGTTCCTTGCACTCGGTGACGGTCGCCGACGCCGGAAGATCGAGCACCATGGGACGAACCTTGGTGCGCAGGAAGTGGTCGGGACAGCTCGTGCCGAGCGCGGCGAGACGCGGATGCTCGCTGCCTTCGAGGAATTCGAGAATCTCCTCCGTGTCGGTGAAGTGGCCGACCTTCGGTTCGTCGGTGGACGCCAGTCCGCGCAGGAACGGCGCCAGGGCGGCCGCCCTGGCGCGACGCTCGATCGACGGAAGAGCGCCGTATCCGGGCAGCGGTGCCCCGAAGGGCTGCGCCCGGCCGTGGCTCCGGATGTACTGCTCGGCGGTGTCGATGATCTCGAGGGAGTTCGCCTCCGCCTCGTCCGACGTCCGTCCCCACGCCGTGATTCCGTGGCCTCCCAGGACGGTGCCGATCGCCTGGGGATTGCGCCGACGCACGGCGGCGATGTCGAGACCGAGCTGGAACCCGGGGCGACGCCACGGAACCCACACGACGCGGTCACCGAAGATCTTCCGCGTGAGTTCGGGTCCGTCGGCGGAGGTCGCCAACGCGATACCCGAGTCGGGGTGCAGGTGGTCGACGTGTTCGGCGTCCACGAGTCCGTGCATCGCGGTGTCGATCGACGGAACCGCGCCGCCACGACCGTGGAGAGCGTAGTCGAACGCTGCAACCATCTCGTCCTCGCGGTCGACGCCCGGATACACGTCGACCAGAGCACGGAGGCGATCGAGGCGCAGCACCGCCAGTCCTTCCTCGGTCAGCGTACCAAGATCACCACCGGATCCCTTGACCCACAATACATCTACCGGATGACCCGTCACCGGATCGGTGTCGATTCCTTTGGCGGACGTGTTGCCGCCGGCGTAGTTCGTGTTCTTGGGATCGGCGCCGAGCCGGTGTGCCCTGGCGAGGAGGGCGGCGACGGTGGGGTTGGTCATGGGATGTGCGTCCTAGGGTCGATGATGTGTCGAAGAAGGATCCGAGGTGGGATTCGTCAAGAACCCCATGTAGACTGTGTCCCCCCGATCCGAGCCCTTTCAATTTCCTGCTGGTAACCCGATTGTGCGTATGCAGTGACCGGATCCGCAGGAAGCCCGCGTCGGGACCGCCAGAGCGCCAGGAGTGGGCGAACGTCGGTATAGAAGGCGTCCATGAAGACGGCGTTCGCGGTCAGCACGTCGTTCGCCCGCTGGGCGGTCTCGAGTGCGTCGAGATCGAGCAGCGCCGCACGCGCCACCATCTCCTGCACGTTGAGGACCGACCGGATCTGCGCGGGGATCTTCTGTTCGATGTTGTGACACTGATCGAGCATCAACGTGAGGTCCGAGTCGGACGCGAGGCAGTCGGCACGGAGCACCTCGACGAGGATTCGGTAGAGCTGGAACGGGTCGGCTGCGCCTACGATGAGATCGTCGTCCGCGTAGAAGCGCGAGTTGAGGTCGAAGGCACCGAGTTTCCCGAGCCGGAGCAGCTGCGCGACGATGAACTCCACGTTGGTTCCGGGGGCGTGATGTCCGGTGTCCAAGCAGACCACCGCCCGCTCCCCCAGCGCCGCCACGTGCACGAAGGCCGTCCCCCAGTCCGGTATGTCGGTCGTGTACATCGCAGGTTCGAAGAACTTGTACTCGAGGACGAGTCGCTGATCGTCGCCGAGGTTGCGATAGATCACATCGAGCGAGTCGGCGAGCCGCTCCTGTCGAGACCGGATATCGCCCTGCCCAGGGTAATTCGTCCCGTCCGCCAGCCAGATCTTCAGGTCCGTCGAGCCGGTCTGGTGCATGATGTCGATACATGCGAGGTGGTGGTCGATGGCCTTCTGCCGCACCGACCTGTCGCCGTGGGTCAGGCTACCGAATTTGTAGGAATCGTCTTGGAAGGTATTGGAATTCACCGTACCAAGGCGCACACCCAGGCTCTCGGCGTGAGCGCGCAGCCCCGAGTAGTCGTCTACCGCGTCCCAGGGAATGTGCAGGGCGACTGTGGGTGCCAGCCCGGTCAACCGATGCACGGTCGCGGCGTCGGCAATCTTCTCCTCGACCGTTCGGGCGGTACCGGGCGAACCGAAGACCTTGAAGCGGGTGCCCGAATTACCGAATGCCCACGACGGCAGTTCGATGGCCAGCGAGTCCAGAATCCGATCGAGGGTCTCCATCGACACCTTCCTGATTGAAACGTTTCAATCACGGTAGCGTCGATACGTCGAATCGGTCAATCGTCGGACAGTGGCCGGCTGCCTTTACTGGCCTGCCTCGTCACCACGCTCGACCGCGGCGACTCAATCGCAGTGGAGCCTTCGTGCACCAGGGCCCTCCGCGGAGAGTCTGTCTTCGGGATTCAGGATGCGGCACGTGTTCAGTGAGAGGCAGCCGCAGCCTATGCAGCCCGACAGTTCCTCCTCGAGCCGCTCGATCTCCCGGCGCCGCGCCTCGAGCTTGCCGTGCCACGCGGCCGAGATGCGACGCCAGTCCCGCTTACTGGGCATACGGTCGTCCGGGAGTCGGGCGAACATGTCGGAGACCTCCGAGAGAGGAATCCCGAAGCGCCTCGCCGCGAGAATTATCCCGATCCTCCGCAGCACGTAACGGGGGTAGCGACGCTGGTTGCCCGCCGTCCGCACAGACGAGATCAGATTCCGATCCTCGTAGAAGCGTACGGCGCTGGTAGCGATGCCGGCGCGTTTGGCGACCTCACCTACGGTGAGCAGATCCTTCGGGGTGTACGACACATCGCTCCTTGACTTCAACCGAACTTGAACTTCTAGGTTAGCCGACATGAGTGAATCCGCCCTGGCAGAGGATCAGCCGCCCAACGTACCCAATGATGGATGGGGCACCCTATTCCGTCGTCCGCACCTTCCCGTAGTTGTCGTACTCGCGAGCGGGATAGGCCTTTACGCGATGAACCTGTACTTCACCGCGGCGCTGATGCCGTCGGTCGTCGCGGAGATCGGAGGTGCCCGGTACTACGCATGGGCCTCGACCGCCTACCTCATCACCGCGGTCGTCGCGACGATGTTCGTCAGCCGCTTTCTCGGAATGCAGGGCGCCGCACGCTCATACGTCATCGCGTTCCTCACCTTCGCCGCCGGTACCGTGGTGAGCGCCGTGAGCCCGACCATGGAAGTGTTCATCACCGGGCGCGCGATCCAAGGATTCGGCGCGGGTCTTCTCACCGGACTCGGCTACGCGGTCATCAGGACCGTGCTCCCCGGGCAGCTCTGGACGCGAGCGACGGGGCTCGTCTCGGCCATGTTCGGCATAGGTACGCTGCTCGGCCCCGCGCTGGGAGGTCTCTTCGCCGAACTTGGCGCATGGCGCACGGCCTTCGGCGGCCTCGCCGCGATCGCGCTCGTGCTCATTCTGGTCACCATTCGCTCCCTTCCAGGCGAGAGAGTGGGGCCCGCATCGAAGGCGGCAGTACCCGTGTCCTCCATCGTCACCCTTGCCCTCACTGCCGCAGCGTTGAGCATCAGTTCCACCCTCACCGGATGGCTCGTTCCTGCGACGATCATCGGCGCCGCCGCTCTGCTCGCCGTCTTCGTGAGCGTCGACGCCAGGAACCCCGATGGTGTCTTGCCGCGCCTCACATATGTGCGGAGAGGGCGTTTGAAGTGGATCTACCTCACCGTCGCCGCGCTGTGCGCGGGCGTCATGACCGAGAACTTCATCCCGCTCTTCGCCCAGGAACTGGGTGGATTCCCGCCCCTCGTGGCCGGGCTTCTCGGCGCCGTCCTCTCGCTGGGCTGGGTCATCGCACAGTTGTTCAGCGCCAACGCTTCCGCCACCGCAAGTTCCCGATACATCCGCATCGCCCCATGGTTGCTCACGGGTGGACTACTGGGGTACGGACTGCTCCAGTTCGAGGCGCCGGGGACAGGCGTCCTGATCCTCTGGGCCGGCCTGCTCTTCCTCGCGGGCCTCGGCATCGGTCTCGCATTTCCGCACCTGTCCGTCGCGGCCATGAGCAGCACGACCGACCAACTCGAGGGCTCCAAGGCCGCTGCCGCGGTGAGCACGACACAACTGATCGCGTTCACACTCTCTTCCGCCATCGCCGGCAATCTCATGGCGATCGGAGGCGACTCGCTCCTCGTGTCGGCACGGTGGTTGATCCTCGGAACAGCCGTCCTCACGTTCCTCGGAACGTTCACCTCGTTCGCGGCCACCGGGCGATCCACGGGTTCCCGGTCCCCACGCTAGTGGGATGCCGTTGACGCAGCTTTTCCGCGGTCCTGTTCGACGATCCCGCGGGGCCTGCCCCGAACGCACACCTCAGCCGGAGCGGATCTGTTCCGACAATGCGGTTCGGGGCCGCGCGCTCGGCTTTGCGGCGGACTCGCGGGCCGCGGGGATCCGTGTGCTCGTCGCACCGGCCCTGCTCTCGTACGCCGGACCCTCCGGCGTCACGGCGGCCGGTTGTGCCCCCTTCGTGCGGTTGTGTGCATAATGACGCGAACGTTGCTGACACCCGCCGCAGGGGAAGTCCGGTCGAAATCCGGCGCTGACCCGCAACGGTAGACCGTCGATTCGACGGTGAGCCCGAATACCTGCCCGGGGGTCCGCGACTCCGATTGTCGCCGTGGTCTGCGAGACGGGGTCCAGCAAGGCAGTTCGGGCACCTCGCCATCGGCGCCTGCTGTCGTGGTGGCCCGCTCGAGCCACCCGAGCAGAGCAGAGGTCCATGATTCACCAGACCTACCCCGACCGCCGCCACATCATCGCCCTCGCCTCCGTCGCAGCCGCGGCGCTGCTGCTGACCGGCTGCTCACGCGGCACTGTCATCACCACGGACACCACCGTCGAACCGTTCGCCGAACCGGTGACCATCACGAACTGCGACCGCACGGTCACCTTCGACGCTGCCCCCCAGCGCATCGTCTCGATGAACGACCACGTCACCGAGACGTTGATCCAGATGGGTGTGGGCGACCGCATCGTCGGCATGGGATACGGCGAAAAGTCCGATCCGTTGCCTGAGACCGCGGAACAGTTCCGTGCCATCCCGGCGCTCGCAAAGGAGTATCCGAGCTCAGAACAGGTCTTCGATCTCGAGCCCGATCTCATCGTCGGGGGCATGCGCAGCGCGTTCGACGAGAAGATCGGATTCGGCCGCGACACTCTCGAAGCCTCCGGTATCGGCACATTCCTGTTCTCCGAGTACTGCGGGCAGGGATTCTCCGACATAGGGCTGCTCGTAAACGACTTCGCTCAGCTCGGGGTGATCCTCGGTGCAGAAGAAGCGGCGGCAGAACTGTCGGAACGGATTACTTCCGGTCTCGACGCTGTCGGTACCCGACTCGACGCCGCCGGCGTGCGACCGATCCGCACCTTCTTCTACGACTCCGGGGAGGCCGAGCCTCTCTCGGTTGGTGGGGTCGGAATCGGCAACCTCATCGGTAAGTACGCCGGGCTCGAGAACATCACCGCCGAAGGTTCCAAGCCATACTTCGCAACCAGCTGGGAGATCGTCGGCGAACGTCAGCCCGAAGCCATCGTGGTCCTCAACTACGGGTCGACCCGTGCCGAGGACAAGATCACCTTCCTGAAGAACCATCCCATCATGGCAACCACTCCGGCGGTACGAAACGGACGCTTCGTCGTCGTCCCACTCGACGATTTCTTCGAAAGCTCACGCATGGTCACTTCTGTCGAGACCATTGCGCGAGCGCTCCACCCGGAAGCGTTCGTGGCGTGAGCACGCTCACCGCCGATACCCCGCCCCGTCGCGCACGAATCACGCCCAGAGAGGCGTTGAGAGAGCGTCGATGCCCGCCGGTGATGGTGCTCGCGCTACTCGCCGCAGCGCTCGTCCTCGCGATAGGGGTCGCGGTGTCGCTTGGCACGCTTACCATTCCGCTCGGTGACGTGTGGGCCATCGTTGCATACCGCCTCTCTCCCGTCCCACTCGAGGCGTGGTGGGGTGACGCATGGTGGAGCCCGACCCGCGACGCGATTGTCTTCGAATCTCGCCTTCCTCGAGCACTGACCGCCGCGGTGGTAGGCGCCGCCCTCGCTGTCGCCGGAGCCGTCGCGCAAGCGGTGACACGCAATCCCCTCGCCGATCCTTATCTTCTCGGGGTGTCCTCCGGCGCCGGCTTCGGTGTCGCCACCGTGACGGTGCTCGGCTTCGGCGCAGGTACGCTCGGGATCTTCACGTTGCCTCTCGCTGCGTTCTTCGGAGCCCTGTTCCCCCTTGCCGCGACAATCGTGGTCAGCCTGCGCGCGCGTTCGGTGACGGCGATCGTGCTGGTCGGGGTGGCGTTGTCGATGGTCTTCTCCTCGCTCGTCACCTTCGTACTTCTGGTCTTGGGCGACGTGCACCAGCTCGGAACCGTGATGCAGTGGCTCGCGGGCGGATTCGGCGACGCGAACTGGACGTCGTTGATGGTGCCCGCGGGGGTTTTGTGCATCGTCGGAACCGCGGTCGTACTGTGCAGTCGGCCCCTCAATCTGCTTCTCGCCGGTGACGACGGCGCGACCGCGCTCGGCATGAATGTTGTTCGTTTCCGCATCCTGATCCTGCTGGCCGTGTCGTTGCTGGCGGCCTCGGCGGTGGCGGTATCGGGAACGATCGGGTTCGTGGGCCTGCTGGTGCCTCATCTGGCCGCATATCTCGTCGGCCGCAACGCGGCGCATCTCGTCCCGACTGCAGCTCTTCTCGGCGCAGTCACACTCGTACTCGCCGACATCCTCGCCCGCTCGCTGAGCAACACCGCCGAACTGCCCATCGGCGTGATCACCGGCCTTGCAGGAGGCCCCCTGTTCATCGTCATGCTGTGGCGACGTTACCGGCAGGTAGCCCGATGACCCGACTGCGCGCGGCCGGAGTGCACGCCCGGCTCGGGGAACGCACCGTCCTGCACGGGGTCGATCTCGAGGTCGCAAAGGGCGAAGTGATCGGCCTGGTCGGACCCAACGGTAGCGGCAAGACAACGCTGCTGCGAACCTGCTATCGTGCCCTGCCGATCACGGCCGGCGCGATCGTGCTCGACGACGAGAAGATCCACACTCTGCGTCGCCGACAGGTGGCGCGCACGATCGGGGTGAGCACCCAGGAACCCGTCGCCTTCGGCGGTCTGACCGTACGCGAATCCGTCCGACTCGGTCGCACCGCGAGACGTGGCTGGCTCACACCCTTCCAACCCGAAGACGACGATGTGGTGGCAGGTGTACTCGACCAGCTTGCTCTCACCTCGCAGGCCGACCGTGATGTCACCGAACTCTCCGGCGGAGAACGCCAACGCGTGTCGATCGCCCGCGCGCTCGCGCAGGAACCGAAGGTGCTCCTTCTGGACGAGCCGACCAATCACCTCGACCTGCGCCACCAACTCGGAGTGCTCGAACTCCTGCGCGAACTGGCCGCCCGCGGCCTCGCGGTGCTCGTCACCCTGCACGACCTGCGCCTCGCAACCGAGTACTGCGATCGGATCGCCGTACTGCAGGCGGGAGAGGTGGTCGCCGTCGGCACGCCCGAGCACGTCCTCACAACCGAGCTGCTCGGAGCCGTCTTCGGTGTACGCGGGAGCGTACGAACCACCGGCCGGCGGGTCCTCGATCTGTGGGGTCGCGTTGACACCTGACATCGTGGTCGGCCTCGATGCGCAGATGTCAGTCGCCGGAGCATACCGGCGGCTGGCACCCTTCCTCGGCGAAGTCGCTCGCACCATCGACTTGGTTGGCGAGACGTTCTCCGGGAATCGGATGACCGACGGAGACTGGCTCGCCGCCCGCGTCGCGGATACAGGCGCACGGTGGAGCTGCAACGATCCGCGTGTGAACGGCACGTTGTGGTGGTATTCGGCCAGTTCGACGTTGGTGGCCGCGCCCATCTTCATGTTGTCGACCGAGCGCCGCGCGCCCGATCCGCACTTGGACCAGCTGGAGTGCACCCTGCGCGACGACGGATACCTCGGTGCGGTGCGCTCGCACCGACTCGAACACGACGCCCGTTCCTTCGCCGCAGGACTGGTCGTCGCCTATGGATCGGTGATCGACGCTCTCGCTGCGGTATCCGGTGCAGCACATCGCGCCCTGTGGGCGATCGTGACGGACTCCGTCGCCAGCCATGCCCTCGCTGCAGGCCGCACGCTGGGCAAGATCGACGAGGCGTGCGCGCTCGCGGTCGAGCTCGCCGTACCACCGCTGCCCACACCGAGGTTTGTTGACATCGAAAGTTCTTCTCGCACCGATCGGTTCGTCAGACGAGCATCGTGCTGCCTCATCCATCTCAGGGCAGGCAACGACAAATGCACGAGTTGTCCTCGTCGGGATCCGACCGACCGCCACGCGCGGCTTCTCCGGCGCATCGACGGATCGTGACGAGATGTCCGGCCCGATACCGGCAGCCCTGAGGAACCTCGGTCGCTGGAAACCAGCTGTAGCGGCTACCCGCGCGACGGGCCGGGCACCACCGCCGGTAGCGGTGCACCGGTCCGTGTTCACCGCTCGTTCCGGTGCATCGCCAGTCCCGCCCATCGGGGCTATTTCTTCGCGAACCTGATCTCATACTTCTCGTCCGGTGTTGCGACGCCGGACACGGTGATCTCACCTCTCAGACCGGCGTACCTGCCCGTCCCTCCGGTGATGGTCATGTCGAACGGTGCGGTGGTGTGAATTCCGAGGCCCTGTGCGAAGATCTGCCCCTCCTCGAACTGGATGGTCAGCACGCAATGGGTGATGGGGCTGTCGGGCCCCGCGATGTTGGTGAACCAGCACACGCCGCCGTCGTGACCCACCTGCCGCCCGTCCTGACTGAGCTTGTCGGAGAATACGTCCACGTCACCGACATCCAGCCCCGGGGCACCGAAGTCGTGTTTGGCGACCTGGTCGTTCTCGACGTGGACGGTGATGGGATCGGGGACGGGGTCGGCCGCGGCGGGCAAAATGTCGTCGAACACGAGGACGGCGGTGAACCCGAGGACTGCGGCGCCGGCGAGGACGGCTCGGACGAGATTCTTTCCCAGCATCGTGGGTACCCCCTTCAGGGATCGACGGATCGTCGGCTGGCGCTACCGATCCGGCCGCGGGTGCGGCGCGGCGTTCACCGGATCCGAATGTATGTGGTTGCGGCACAGAGTAACTCGAACGTCATGGAGCAAATTCGCCACAGTCTCGACTGTGGGTATGTCAATGCTGAGGGAGATCCTCTACGGAAGTCCAATATCCGAATCTGCTTGCTGCTAGCATCTTCTCGCATGGAACTTCGGCAGCTGGCATACTTCGTGACCGTCGCCGAGGAGGCGAGTTTCACCAGGGCTGCCGCCAGGTTGCACACCGCACAGTCGGGTGTCAGCGCGCAGGTTCGACAGCTCGAACGCGAACTGGGCCAACCGCTTCTCGACCGGAGCACACGCACGGTGCGCCTAACTCAGGTGGGGGACGAGGTGCTGCCGTACGCTCGCGCCGCGCTTGCCGCGGCGGCCGACATGCGCCGCATCGTCGACGAGCACTCTGGTCTACTGCGCGGTCATGTGAACCTCGGAATCGTCGCGTCGTCGTCGGTGGCGTTCAATCTGCCCGCGTTCCTGACGCGGTTCAACCGCGAGCACCCGGAGGTCGGAGTATCGGTATCCGAGGCCGGTTCGGACACGCTTGTCGACGCATTGCTCGACGGCCGACTCGATGCGGCAATTATCGCGCCCGCCGGACCGGTGCCGCCGGGGCTGCAACTGGAGGTGGTGGCCGACGAGCCGCTGGTCGCGGCGGTCCGACACGACGACCCCTGGTCGGATCGATGCGAGGTCACGCTGGCCGAACTGGGCAGTCGGCCGCTTATCAGCTTCCCTCGCAGCGTCGGAGCCCGCCTCGTCTTGGAGGACTCGTTCGCGATCGCCGGGATCGTGCCGCGTATCGGTATCGAGGCAGGCGATCCCGAGGTGCTCGCGGAGCTCGCTGCGGGCGGTCTCGGGGTCGCGATTCTGCCTGAGCCCTATGCGGTTTCCCGCCGGAGCTCGTTGCATGTCCTCGGCATCGCATGCGGTTCCCTCCGGGGCCGCCTGGCGTTGGCGTGGCACGCCGGCGGCCCTCGGACCCCAGCGGCACGTGCTCTGATCGCGCAGTACCGCGGTGCGCACCCACTCGTCCGACCCACCGCCGCAGCGTCGGCGGCAGGGGGCCGGACGGGTGGGCCTAGATGAATGCGGGCGCGTGTTCGGCGTGCAGTTCGTCAGGGGCGATGCCCAGCATCGGATCGACGAGAGATTCGGACATTTCGAACTGTGCCACAGCGTGATTGAGCTGATAGGACCGGGCCGCCGAGCCGAGGTAGAACAGCTCGTACAGTTCGTTGCGTCCGCCGAGCGCGCTGCCGACGAAGTCCCATGCAGCACGGAACAGCCGCACGCGCTCACGGGCGTCGAACCCATCGGCGCCCTGCAGGTGCCGGTCCAGTAGCGGTTTCAGTTCGGGATTATCGAACGCGGATTCCGCCGGCGTGGCCAGCAGGTTGTGTGAGCCGAGCAGCTTGATGATCTCGTTGACGCGTGGGAACCATTTGGGCAGCGTCGGCCGGAGAGCCCGGAACGGGCGCTCGTCGCAGAACCACACGCCGTTGCCCCACTCGTGCGCACCCGCTTCGGCCGCGACGAGAAGGGCGCGAGTCATCTCCGCGTAAGTCCACAGTTCCCCGAGCATCTCGGTGGTCCGCGGGTCCGACGCGTTGATCGCCCGGCAGCAGCGGCTGACCAACTCGTAGGCGAAGCGCAGTTTGGCCTCTGCCCGGATAGTGGTCTGCTGCATGATGTTTGCGGTCCAACCACTCATCATCGCCGCGTTCCAGACCGTGGTGTTGCCATCGATGAACACACGATCACGTGGTATTTCGACGTCGTCGAAGATGAGGAAAGCGTCCTGTTCGTCGAACCGCCCCGAGAACGGTGCATCGTAGCGCCCCGCAGCCGCCGAGAAGTTGTCGCGGCACAACAGTTTCAAGCCCGGCGTCCCGATCGGAACGGAGAAGGCGAGCGCATACTTGCCGGCATCCTTCGGCATCGGCTGGCCGGGATAGACGGCGACTTCGTCCGCGAACGGGGCCAGGGTGCTGAGAACCATGGCACCGCGTACCACGATTCCGTGCTCGGTATCGGCTACCTTGTGCAGCGCCGACTCGCCACCGGCGGACGCAAGGTCACCTAGACCCTTGTCGACCGTCGGCCGGATGATCGCGTGGGTCAGCGCCAGGTCCCGTCGGGCGAGCTGATCCTGGAACGCAACAAGATTCTGTGCGCCGGCCTCGTTTCCATCTGCCGCCCAGACGTCGGACCGGCCTGCATGGCCGGCGAACGTGACGTTGAGATAGTCGGGTGATCGGCCCAGCAGCCCGACGGAGTAGCGGGCGGCGTGGGCCATCGCGGCATGACGCTTCTCGAGATCGGCGCGGGAACGGGGAATCAGGTGTGATGCGTTGATCAATTCTCCGCCGTCGGGGTGATCGACGAGGCAATCGTCGGCGTGCTTGTGCTGGAGGTCGTACAGTCCCGCGACCGACCGCACCGCGCCGGAAAAGGGTTCGTAGTCGGTGACATCCGGCACGCGCCGTCCGTCGACCCAGACCTCGCGGTCGTCGCGCAGCCCCGCTGTGTACTCGGTGCCGGTCCGTGGGCTCATTCTGGTTCCTCCGGGTTCTCTGTGGGGTCGAGTCCGCTGGATGGTTTTCGCCGCGGTCGACCGCGGCCCCGGAACGGGGTCGCGGTGTCGTTCGATGCCAGTAGGGCACCGTGGTTCTCCGGGGCCCGATCGGGCAGGGCGACACCGGCGCCGCGGTTGTCACGAGAAGAGGTGATCACCGAGCCGCGAGGGTCGACCTCGCGGCGACATGAGTGGTCGTCCGATCATGGGATACCTTCCGCCGCTGTGGACTCACCGGATCTGGTGTCCACATCCGCTCGTGAGGGTGCAGTGTTGTGGCGCCGGCCTCACCCAGGCAACGGTGTCGGTCCGCCTGGCGGAACGTTGCGCGGGTTTCCGTTCCACGACGCGGGTTTCGTGGCGCAACGATGGTGCGTGAGGTCAGGAAGCCGGTGATGGTCCGGTGCCGCCGTACCGGGCAAGATATCCCTCGATCATGATCTGCAGTCCGTCGATGTAGTCCTCACGCGTCGTTCCGGACGGCCAGTCCTCCGCCACCGCGTGCAGTGCCGGCAGCCGCTCGGGACCTGCCTCGCGAATCTTGGCGGCCAGCGGAGTGATGTCCTCCGCAGGTGCTGGCATGCGGAGATTCAGCAGCGCGCCGAGGGTGTAGTTCCACAGTGCGCGGTAGAACAGCAGCGCGCGCCGCGGGCTCATGCCGAGCTCCAGCCCAGCGGCGATCGCGTGGTCTACGAGAACGAGCGCGCCGGCTCCGCCGCGGCCTCCGCGCTCGAGGAGTTCGAGGATCCAGGATTCGGCGGCGAGCGTGTCGAAGATCGCTACGAAGATCTCGCACATCCGGATTCTGGGGACCTGGGACAGTGAGATGTCCTCGAGTCCCCGGGAATATTCGTCGAGTACTCGGTCGAGTAGCTGTTCTTTGTCGCCGACGTGCCGGTACAGCGCCATCGGTGTGGTGCCGAGGTGTTTGGCGAGCGCCCGCATGCTGAGTGAGGCCAGGCCGCCCTGTTCGAGTTGAGCTCGGGCCGCGGCGACGACCCGGTCCGCGGACAACCGAGGGGGTCGTCCGCGGCGAGGCGTGCCGTGATCGGCAGCGGGTGTGGCCATCCGCTCATTGTGCCCGACGGCGGAGGTCGAAGGCCTTGCCGGACCGTGGGGTCGTAGGGTAGACCGCTTCATTATGAGAACGCGTATACAAATTAGGAGACTGTCGTGACGACTCTCCCTGCATCCCCATCCGTCCGATCTGGACTTGTACTCACGGCCGCCGCGGCGGCGCAGTTCCTCGTCGCCTTCGACATGTCGGTCATCAACGTTGCGCTGCCGGACATCCAACGCTCGTTGGGTTTCACGGACACGGATCTCTCGTGGGTCGTCAACGCGTACGCACTGGCGTTCGGAGGCTTGCTTCTGCTCGGCGGTCGGTTGTGCGACGTGGCCGGGACGCGCCGCATCCTCGTCGCCGGACTGCTGGTGTTCGGGGCCGTCAGCGTCGCTGGTACGTGCGCACCGACCGCAAGCCTGCTCGTCGCGGCCCGCGCGGTGCAGGGAGTCGGGGCCGCGATGATCGCCCCCGCCGGTCTGGCCGCGCTCAGTCAGGCATTCCCGGACGGGGCCGCCCGGGCGCGGGCGTTCGGGGTCGGCGCGATGAGTTCGGCGCTCGGCGGTGCGCTGGGTGTGGTTCTCAGCGGTGTACTCACTCAGGTCCTGGGCTGGCGCTGGGTGATGTTCGCCGGTGCCCCGGTGGCATTGGTCGCTGCTGCGGCGGCCGCGCGCGGATTCGGGCGCGTGCCCGCACGGCCGGGCGGCGGCACCCTGGACGTGCCGGGCGCGATCCTGGCCACCGCGGCCCTGACCGTTTTGGTCGGCACGGTCGGCGTCACGGACACCCAGGGATGGGGCTCGCGGGTCGTACTCGGCGGCACGGTGGCCGCCCTCGCCCTGTTCGTTGCGTTCGTCGTGGTGGAGCGCCGGACCCCGAATCCGCTGGTGCGCTTCTCCACGTTGCTACGGCCCAGGATCGGCCTCGCGAACGCGATCATGTGCGTGCTGTGCGCCGGGCAGTTCGGCGCGTTCTTCTTCGTTTCGCTGTACATGCAGCGCGGCCTCGGATACTCGCCCGCCGTGACCGGCGTGGCCTTCCTACCGTTCTGCGCGGGTCTCGTCGTCGGCATCGTTGCATCGTCCGGCCTGTTGCCCCGAATCGGACCTCGCCCGCTGCTGATCGTCGGTACCGCGATCGCTGCCGCCGGTGCGTGGGGGTTCTCGATGATGTCCGCGGACGGCGGGTACGTCGCGACGGTGCTGCTGCCGTCGCTCGCTACGAGCATCGGCATAGGACTGTCGTTCATGCCCTTGAGCAATGTCGCGACGGCAGACGCGCCGGACGGGGAGGTCGGTATGGCGGCCGGTATGTTGAGTGCGTCCCGTCAGATCGGCGGTTCAGTCGGTCTTGCCGGCCTGGTCAGCATCGCGGCGGCGGCGACTGCCGCCGCGGCGCCTTCCGGCGCATCCGCGCTCGTGGCCGGCTACTCGCACGCGCTGTCGATCTGCGCGGTGCTACTGCTCGCGGGCACGATGCTCGCGCTGTTCTTCCCGTCGTCCTCACGGCCGAAGCGCGCACGGCCAGGAGCCGGGTCGGCGAAACCGCGAACCTGACCGACTGCAGTCGGGGCGGAACGGAGATTAATTTTCGCTCTTGGCCTTTGCGAGTGCACCGGGACGCACGATGCCTGTGAGGACGAGGGCCACCGCCTCGTCCGGAAGTCGCGCGGGGATCTCGTCACCCAGATGCGTGACGTACAGATGGATCAGACCGCCCAACGTCAGAACGACGAGCCGGGCATCGGCGTCGGGATCGACCTCGCCGCGCCGCTTGCCGCGTTCGATGATCACCTCCGCGGCGGAGAGCCGCTGCACCCAGAAGTCGCGGCGCGCGGCTTCGACCTCAGGGTCGGTATCGGAGACGACAGTGCCCCGGATCAGTGCGATACCTGCGGGTGTCCGCGCAAAACGCGCGAGGTCGGCCGTAAACAACTCGAGATCCGATCTGGTCGAGCCGGTATCGGGGATCGGGACCTCGGCGGCAGTCCGGGACACCAATGCGTCGACGAGCAGGCGCGGCAACGTCTTCCACCGCCGGTACAGGGACGTCTCGTGCACTCCTACGTCTGCCGCGATGTCAGCGATGCGGACGTTGTCGATCCCGACGCGTTCGATACGGGCGATCGTCGCGTCCAGCACCCGGGCACGCAACTTCGCCCCGCGCACCGCAATCCGCCTGCCGTCGTCCGAGGAGGTAACCATACAACGATTATCGCAAGAACACTTGCGTTATGCGCCCTGCCCCTCTTACCGTGTTGCTATCGCAAGTCAACTTGCGATAGAAGGTGAGGACGCAATGGGCCACGTGACAGCCCCCTCCGGACAGTGGCGCGGTACCACCGCCAACGGTGTCACCGTTCACCACGGCATCCGCTACGCACGCGCTGCGCGTTTCGAACAACCCCGCCGGGAACCGGCCCACCGCGAGGTCATCGACGCCACCATCCCGGGGCCGGTCGCCCCGCAGTTGCCGTCCCGACTCGAGGCCGTCATGGGGGCACCGGCACCCCTCGCCCAGTCGGAGGACTGCCTGACCGTGACGGTCACCGCGCCGGCCGGAGCAGACCCGGGATCCTGCCCGGTACTGGTGTGGTTGCACGGTGGCGCGTACCTCTCGGGCAGCGGACAGTGGAATCTCTACGCCGCCGACCGACTGGTCCGCGAGACCGGGATCGTCGTCGTGGCGGTCGGGTACCGCCTCGGCGTCCTCGGCTACCTCGAAGCCCCGGGAATCTCAGCCGGAAATTTGGGATTGCTCGATCAGATCACGGCTTTGGAGTGGGTCCGCGACAACATCACCGCATTCGGCGGCGACCCCGCGCGCGTGACGGTCTCGGGGCAGTCGGCGGGGGCACAGTCGGTCGTCGCGATGCTCGGCATCGAGCGAGCGCGTGCCACGTTCACGCAGGCGATCGTGCAGAGCGCGCCACTGGGTCTCCCTTTCCACGGCCACGACGAGGCGCAGCGGGTCGCCGGCGTGTTTCTGGACGAGCTGCGAGGCGACCCGCATCGCGCCGATATCGCGGATCTCCTGGCCGCCCAGGACCGCACGGCCCGCCGGCTCGCCGGCCCGGCCGCCCTCAACTCGGCACCTCCCCTGCTTCCGGTATACGACACCGATCCGCTTCCGGCACGACGACAGTGGCAGGACGCCGTGGTGCGTGGCGCCGACGGGCTGCGCGTCCTGATCGGTACCACGGCCGACGAAATGGAAGCATTCTACGGCCAACACCCCGTGTTCTCCGCCGTGCGGCGGGTGCCCATTGTCGGTCCCCGCCTCGTGGCCGGTGTGCAGCAACTCGTGCAGCACAAGGTCTTCGATGCGCCGGCGGACCGGTTCGCCGACCTACTTACCGACGCCGGTGCCGATGTCCGCTGCTTCCGTTTCCACCGCCTGCATCCGTCGAACCCTTTCGGCGCATGCCACTGCATCGAGCTTCCGTTGTTGTTCGGTAGCGACGAGGCATGGCGCGACGCCCCCATGCTCCATCCGCTGTCACCCGACGACGCAGCCTCGATAGGCGCCCGCACCCGCCGGTACTGGGGTGAATTCGTCCGCAGCGGCGACATCAGCGACACGACCTGGCCGCGACACCGGACGGGATCCGGTTCCCGGCACGCACTCCCCTGATCACGCGCCCTAATCAGAAAGGCCGCTCATGGACAGTCGGCACGCAACCGTTATCGGTGCGGGGATAGGCGGTTTGACCGCAGCTTCCGCCCTGGCCCGCCGGGGCTGGACAGTTCGTCTCCACGAACGGCAGGCCGAGATCCGGGCTGTAGGCGCGGGAATCTACGTCTGGGACAACGGCCTGTTCGCGCTCGACTCGATCGGAGCGTTCGACGACGCGACGTACGGAGCGCACATGGGCCCGGCTGTCGAGGCTCGTACCCACACGGGAGATCTGCTCTACCGCATCGACATCAACGGGGCGGACCGGCCCCGCTGCTACACACTGCTGCGCGAGCGACTCGTTGCCGCCCTGGTGCGGTCGGCACGCGAGAGCGGGGTCGACATCGTCACCGGCTCGGGTGCCACCGCAGTCCGCCCTGACGGCACAGTCGAATTCGACGGTCGCGCCACCGAGCAGTCAGACCTCGTGGTGGTCGCGGACGGCGTCCACTCCCGGCTGCGGGACAGCATCGATCTGGCGTACCGGAGGATCCGGATGACGCAGGGTGCCGCCCGCCTCATGATCCCGGCCTCGCCGGATTACTTCCCAGCCGAGGACGCAGTCAAGCATCTCGAGTTCTTCCGGGGACGCCGTCGCCTGCTGTACACGCCGTGCACACCGGATTTGATCTACCTCGCGCTGGTGTGCGACGCGGACGACCCCGCCATCCGCGGTTCCCGCCTCGACGTGCCGCTGTGGCAGCACAGCTTTCCCGTGCTCACGCAGCTCTTGGCCGCGACATCTGACATCAGGATTCGCTGGGACACATTCGAATACGTGCGCATGTCGGCGTGGTCTCGGGGGGCGGTGGCGTTCCTCGGGGACGCCGCGCACGCGCAACCGCCCTATCTAGGGCAGGGCGGCGGAACTGCCATGACCAACGCCGTGGCACTGGCCGACGCCGTGAGTCGGCCGGGTCGGGAACCGGCCGATGCACTGACCGTGTGGGAGCGGGACATGCGTCCCGGCACCGAACGCACACAACGCACGTCCTATCGGATGCGTCTGCTGAATTCGGTACCCGACCGCGTGCGCAACCCGTTGTTGACCGCCGCCGGCCGTGTGTCCGCCTTCACCGAATCGCAGCTCGCCGCCACCCGACTTCGTCCGACCATCAACACCTAGAGGATCAGGAGACCAACCATGATCAACACCATGACCGTCAACGGGGTGCAGATCGCGTTCGACGACCAGGGGCTCGCACCCGGCCCCGCGATCGTCCTTCTCACCGGCTGGGCACACGACCATCGGGCCTACAACCGGCTGCTGCCGCATCTGCTGCCGGACCACCGGGTGATCCGGGTCTGCTGGCGCGGGCACGGCCCCGACCGTACCCCGGTTGGTGACTTCGGCGTCGCCGAGCAGACTGCCGATACGATCGCTCTGCTCGACGCACTCGAGATCGAGTCTTTCGTACCGGTCGCACACGCCCACGGTGGCTGGGCGGCCCTCGATATCGCCGACGCGCTCGGAGCTCAGCGGGTACCCCAGGTGATGATCCTCGACTTGATCATGACTCCGCCCCCACCGGAGTTCGTCGCAGGCCTGCACGCTATTCAGCAGCGCGAGACGTGGTTGGCCGGCCGCGAGGGTCTCGTGCAGTCGTGGCTGGCGGGCAGCAGTGACGAAGCGGTGCGGTACCACATGGAACACGAGTGCGGGGGCTTCGCGTTCGACATGTGGTCACGAGCCTGCCGCGTCATCGAGAACGCCTACGACACCTGGGGTTCCCCGATGGGGCGCATGGAGCGATTGGTCGAACCGCGACCTATCCGGCACGTGTTCTCCCATCCCAAGGTTCCTGAGTACGACCAATTGCACGAGGAGTTCCGCTCCCGCAACCCGTGGTTCAGCTATACCCGGCTCAACGGGCAGACCCATTTTCCCGGCCTCGAGCTCCCGGACCGGGTAGCGCGCGAACTTCACGACCTGCTCGGCACCCCGCCACACCCGTCACCCGCCGGCGCGCACGCGTGACGGCTCCGCGGGTGGCCGTCGGACTGCAGGCCGACGGCCACCCGCGGCGGCATTTCCGTTACGACGCGATGTTATTCGGTCAGGAACTTCCGGTGACAGCCTCGTCCCCGGTCCGGGCGGGCAGAGCCTCCGAATCGGTCACTGCCTCGCCCCGCACGTGGCGCCACAGCACGAACGTGGCGACCGCGCCGATCAGCATGGGCACTGCGGACCAGAAGTACAGGGCCCGTGGGCTGGCGACCAGCAGCGCGTAGCCGACCGCGATGGGGGCCGAGATGGAAAACAACCGGCCGATCCCGAGCATCCATCCGAGCGCGGTCGATCGATTCCGAACCGGATACAGCGGTGGTACCACCGCCATGAGCGCGGTGATCGCGATGAACGTGAACAGGCCGATGACGACAGTCAACGCGATGGCAACACCCGTGTAGGAGAAAACGGACGCGAAGACGACGATGGCGACACCGGTGACGACCATCGCTATCCACAGCAGCTTCTGCGCGGAGATCCGCAGCGACGACGCTCCGAAGGCGAGCGCACCGAACACGCCACCGAGGCTGAGGATGAGCCCGGCCGTCGTACCGAGCTGCGCACTACCGCTCGAGTCCTTGATCAGCTGCGGTGTCCAGAAACTCGCGAAGTAGAATGTCGCCATCACACACGAGTACGCGACCCACGACAGGACGGTGCGCACGTACATCCGCTGCTCGAACAGTCCCTGAATCGACCCGGTGGAGACTGCCTTCGCTGCCAACACGGGCCGGGCCTCCGGATCGACGTCCGGGTTGCACAGTTTCGCCGCAAGCACGGCCAGCTTCGCTCGGTCATCGGGCGTGTTGCGGGTGACAAGGAATTCAATGGATTCGGGGATCAAGGTCCAGGTGAGAACGAATGCCGCACCGGTGATCACGGCACCGAAGACGAACATCGCCTGCCACGCGCCGCCGAACGCGCCGATCAGGAGGGAACCGATGAATCCACCGACCAGCGAACCGAGGGGAAACCCGATCGTGTAGACGCCCATGACCGCATTCCGGCGTTTCTCGGACGAGTACTCCTGCACCAGCACCGTCAGGCTCGCGGTCATCCCGCCGATGCCTAGGCCGGTGACGAGTCTTGCCGCCGTCAGCATTTCGACGTTCGGAGCCGCGGCCGAGGCCACCAGGCCGACGAAGTTGACCAGCAGGCACCACAGCACCAGCGCTCGGCGACCGAATCGGTCACCGAGTGGGGAGAGCAGTAGCGACCCGATCGCCATGCCCGCCAGACCGGCGCTGAGCAGGTAGCCCTTCTGTGCACTGCTGTCGAAGAATCCGTCGGGTAGGTGCGGCAGGACGAAACCCATGACGAATACGTCGAATCCGTCGATGGTCAGGACCAGGAGGCAGGCCGTCAGTGCCAGGTACTGGAAGCGGCTCAGGGGCGACTTCCGGATCGCGGTTGCGATATCCATCGGGTGGTTCCATTCGGTGTGGGGGAAACTGACTCAGTTGGGTGATGGTCGAGTGACGCCTCCCTCCCCACTCGACGAGCATCTCCCGGGTGGAGCTCGTCACCCCGGGCAATCGGTTCAGGTCCGCGTGCCGGGGGTGACGAATCAGAGCGGGTAGACGAGGTACCGTGCGGGCATGCTGTCCAGCCGCACCGCGCGGCTCACGAACTGCGCGCCGTCGACAGAGATCTCGACCACGTCCTCGTAGTATCCGGTGGCCAGCAGACCGGACAGAGAATCGTTCTCGGTGAAGCTGACGTGGAAGTTCGCCCGTACCTCCCACCGGTTCTCCGCGACCTGCGCGGCATGGGTGCGCTGGGTGACGTGGCGTGTGCGGTACGGTTCGATCGTCCCTGCCCAGACCTCGGTGATGAACTTGACCCGGTCCAGGATTCGTGCGCGATTGTCGTCGTACATGTAGGCCAGCGGCAGACCGCGTCGGATGTTGTCGAGCGTGTGCACCGTGTAGCTGCACTCATCCGCGAACAAATCGGGCCACCGATCCCAGTCTTGCTCGTCGAGCACCTGGGCGTAGCACCCTAGCAACGCGTCGATCGCGCGCATCTCGTTGGAAGTTTCAGTGATCAAAACCCATCACCTCCCGGTAGTAGGCCCAGCCGACGGTGTTGCCGATCTCGTCGTTCTGGGTGGCATCCTCGGGACGACCGTCCACGCCCTTGACGAACCGGGCGAGTGTGCCGTCCGCGGCGGTCATCTGCTGCCGATTGAACACGGCGGCGTCCTCGATGGTGATGAAGCCACTCGGCCCCAGCAGATTCGAAGCTTGTCGAACCCGGTGTTCGCGGTACTCGTCGGTGTCGCTGACGTGCCCGAAGAACGCATAGCTCACCTCGGTGCGATCCACACCGCGGGGTCGGGCGAACCGCACATTGATCGTGTCGACGTGCTTGGTCATCACGGTCACCGGCCGCAGTGCCACGACCCGCGCCCGGTCATCGGTGCCGCGAAACTGAACCACACTGGGATCCGCCAGATAGCCGTTGTCCACATAGGGTGTGCTCTGGTAGCCGACCGAGAAATGACCAACGGGCTGGGTGATCCTCACGTCACCTTTGCCGCCCTGCCAACCCAGGATCCGGAAGCCGGTGTGCAGGAGTGGTGCGTGGTAGAAGTCGTTGTCGAAGTAGGTCTTCCAGTTCGCCTTGTACACAACCTTCTGGTAGCCGAGCAGCGTCAGATCACCGTCGTCGATCAGGCAGTCGCGAATCGGCTCGGCAACCTCTCCCAGAAAAGTCTCCAAAAGCGGAGTCTCGGGATGGCGGGTGACGAAGACCAGGCCGGCCATCTCGGACACCCGCAGCTCCGGCAGCCCGTAGTCCTTGCGGTCGAAATCCGATCGGAACTCCCGCTCCCCGGGTGCTCCGCAGAACTCGCCTCCGTTGTTGAACAGCCATCGGTGGTACGGGCATTGGAACTCGGTGGCGACCCCCACCTCGCGCTGCTCCAGCAACGTCCCGCGGTGCGTACAGGTGTTGACGAACGCGCGAATCCGATCGTCGGAACCACGGCTGACGAGGATCGGAATCTCCCCCAGCCAGGTCGTCTTGAAACTGTTGATCTCGGCCAGTTCGGCGCGATGCGCAACCGGGTGCCAGTACGGGCCGTAGAAGATGCGTTCGAGTTCCTCACGGTAGACGAGAGGATCGGAGAAGATCTCCTTCGGGATGTCGAGTGGGTTGGTGAATCGCGCTGCGATCGACGCACGTACCTGTTCGTAGTCGGTCGCGGATTCGGGTTCGGATATGGTGGTGTTCACCATGTGAGGGGCCTCCGCATCGAATGGTCCTCGGAAACAAGATGTTCGAGTGTGCCGGTGACAGTATCCGGGTGATTCCGGCGCTCGGAACGGGCGGTCGCCGATGTCGCCGATCCTATGGTTCCATTCAATTCCGGTCAACCCTGCAATAGCACGAAATCCGTTGTACCACAGGATAGAAAAGGAGAATTGACATGTCGTCACCGAGTATGCATCAGCCATTTCGGGGCCGAACGGCCGTCGTCACCGCCGCGGGCGCCGGCATCGGCCGCGCCATCGCGGTCGAGTGGTCCGCGCGGGGCGGTGCCGTTGTGGCCGCCGACGTGGACATCAGGGCGGCCCGCGCGACGGCCGCGCAGATCCGTGACCGCGGGGGCGAGTGCATCGCGGTCGCCGCCGACGTCACCGATTCCAGTGCCGTACCGGACGTGGTGGATGCCGCGTTGGCCGACTACGATCGCGTGGACGCGCTGTTCAACGTTGCCGGCGCGAGCCTGCCGAAACGAGTCGACGAGATGGACGACGCCGACTGGTATCGCGTGATCGACCTCAATCTGACGTCGGTGTACCGAGCCTCGAAGCACGTCATTCCGCAGCTGCGGCGCGTCGGAGGCGGCAGTATCGTCAACATCTCGTCGACGGCAGGGATTCTCGCCGAGAATCGTTGTTCCGCATACAGTGCCGCCAAAGCCGGTGTCCTGATGCTCACCCGGAACATGGCGATGGACTACGCCCCAGACAACATCCGGGTCAACGCCGTCTGCCCGGGTAGCACGATGACTCCCCGGATCAAGGACTACCTGGAGCGCGTGCCCGGGCACGGTTCGCTCCTGGACGGTCTGTGCCCGATGAATCGGTATGCAGAGCCCGAGGAAATCGCCCGTCCTGCAGTGTTTCTCGCGTCGGACGAGGCCAGCTACATCACGGGCGCCACCCTGGCCGTAGACGGTGGGCTCACTGCCGGAAAGCACTTCGCGATCTTCGAGGATGCCTGACCGGGTCCCGCACGCGCTACGCCCTGGTGTTCGGCGCCGAACACCAGGGCGTAGCGGTTACCAACGGGCGCGGTGTCCCAACGCCCGTCGGCCTATACCGCCCGGCCGAGCACCCGGCCGAGCACGCACACTTCGCTGCCGACTGTGCGCAGTTGGAAGTCGACTCGCGGATCGGGCGGCCCGTCGGAACCGAGCCGGGTGACCGACGAGTTGATTGCCGCGCCGAGCGGAGTGGGCCAACCCCGCAGTGCGTGGACGATGCTGCGCAGCGTCTGCAGGGTGGTCACCGCGGCCTGCCAGCCGTACGCAGTGGTGATACACCCCACTGCCCGTCCCGACAGGTACGGCCGTTCGTCCTCGCGCAGCTCCTCCACGTAGTCGAGGGCGTTCTTGACCAGACCCGACACCGAGCCGTGGTACCCCGGCGACGCGATGATCACCCCGTCCGCGAGGCGCAGTGCATCAACGAGGCGGTCGGATTCCGCGCACCGCGGGCGTCCGGGATCGTACATGGGCAGACGGGCGAGCACGTCGTTGCCGAACATCTCGGTTCGTGCCCCGGCGTCGGCGGCGGCGGCCAGCGCGATCTGCAGGGCCGTCTCGGTCGACGACCGCGTCTGCATCGTGCCGCCCAACCCCACGATGTACGGTTCCATCGGTCAGTTCACCGTCCTCATCAAACCATCTTCATGAGGCCGTCGTGACCCCATGCGAAGCCGGATCCGAGCGAATAGTTCTCCGCCGTCCAGTTCTCCGGATCCACCGTGCGCGGTCCCCACCCGTACTCGAAATGCCAACCGGAGGGATTGCGGAAATAGAACGAGAAGACATGGTCGTTCTGGTGGCGTCCCGTGGATGTACTGGTGATACCTCGTTCGAGGCACAGGTCGTAGCTGTGCCCCACATCGTCCATGCTGACGGTCTCGAACATCACGTGCTGGATGCGCCGCGGCGCTCCCGGGATGTGCATGAACGCGAGGGAATGGTGTCGGCGGTTGCAGTGCAGGAACACTGCGAACGGTCCGACCTGGGGAATGTGCGCGAAGTCGGTGACTCCGAAACCCAATACGCGCGAATAGAATCCGGCTGCGCCGACGACATCGTCGGCGTACAGGACGACATGCCCCATACCCATCTCGCCCGTGTTGAAGCCGGCGAGGTCGCGGGCAGGGCGGAACCGCGGCATGAAGACCGTCTCGTGGCCGAGGACAAGTTCCATCCGCACGCCGGAGTACGGGCACGTGAAGTACACGAAGTCCATGACGCGACGGTCGGCGGCCTCCTCGGGTGTACCCGCGGTCACCTCGACACCGGCCAGTTCCAGTGCGGCTGCGGCGGATTCGAGTGCGTCCCGGGAAGGGACGTCCCATCCCACGTACGCGACGTCGTCCTCATGTCCGGACCGCACCGCAATCCGGTGGTGTCGGTCGTCGGCGCGGACGTAGAGCAGGCTCTCCTCGCTGTCCCGCGACACCTCCAATCCGAGCACTTCCGTCGCGTAACGCTTCCATGCGGGAACATCGCTCGACGTCCCCACAACGTAACTGAGCTGGCTGACTGCGGCCATGATGTGTTTCTTCCTCTCGAAGCCCGGTTGTCGGGGTCCTGATTTGTCGGGATCTGGGGCCTGCCGGATGTGGGTACAGCTCAGAACACGGCGAGCTTGGGATCGCGTTCGAGACCGAGGACCATCCGGCCGTAGTGCTGGTCGTTGGCACGGGTGAACGAGACGTGGCTGGCCATCATGCGGATGTCTCGCCACTTCTGCTGCATCGGACTGGCCTCCTTGAACGCGGACGTGCCGCTGAGACGAAACAGCCGGTCGACCAGTCCAGTGAGCAGCTCCGCGACGCGGTTGTAGTCGCGCAGAATCTGCGCACGATCGGCGAGTTCGAGGCTGGTGGATGTGCGGGCAGCCGTCAGAACCCGGCGGATCGCAAGCCGCGCCAGATCGAGGTCGGCGGCGGCCTGCGCGATCGCCTCCTGGACGATCTCCGATCCCGCCGTCTGTGCCCGTCCGCGCGCCCACTCGACGAAGTGGTCGTAGGCGTCGAGTGCCGTCCCCATCATCGGGCCGAGGAACGTCAGACCGGCGTGCAGCGCAAGCGGCTGACGATAGAGCGGCCCATGATTGACTTCACGGCCCGGCCCGTCGCCCGCGACCAGTGCTGTCGCAGGCAACACGTATCCATCCGGAACGAACACGTCGTCGACCACGATCGTCTTGCTGCCGGTACCGCGCATCCCGGCCGCATACCAGTCGTCGTCGATCGTGAAGTCACCCTTTCGCACCAGGAAGTGATGGTTCGCCGCCCGGCCATCGTTCTTGATGAGCCCACTCACGACCACCCAGTCCGCATGATCGACACCACTGGCGAAGCCGTGCCGGCCGGTCAGTCGGTAGCCGCCTTCGACCTTCTGTACCGTCGCGGCGGGAGCGAGCGACGCGGCGATACATGTATCCGGGCCGTCCTCCCACACCGCATCCTGCGCACACTGCGGGAAGAACCCGACCATGTGGGCGTCGTGCGGCAGCAGCGCCGCGCACCACGCTGTCGACGCGCACGCGCGCCCGAGTTCCACGGACACGTCGTACATCGTGTCGAGCGTCAGCTCGTCACCGCCGTACCGGCGCGGGGCCAGGATCCTACCTCCCAACCCGGCGCCGATGAGCTCCTCGATCGATTCACGCGGCACCGCACGCAACATCTCGGTGCGCCGCGTGCGCTCACGGATCGCCGGCGCGAGCGCACGCGCGCGCTCGACGAGCTCTTCGTGCAGCGCCAGACCCGTCGGGTTCTCGATGTCGCTGACTACCATGGCATTCCATCTCCTTCTTCGGCCGCGATGCGGCCGAGACATCACGCTCGGAGCCCATCGAGAGCCGAGCAGGTCCTAGAACAGCACGCTCAGATTCTTCGATTGCACTACGTTCTGGTCCAGCAGAATCGTGCGCTTGGCGATCTTGAATCCCTCGTCGACGACCCGCAGCACGTCCCGCCGCTCACCGGCCCAGATGTCGGTCTCGGATTCGAGCCGGTTGCGGTAGACCAGGAAGTTCGACCACACGTCGTATTCCTGCGGCGTGCCGGCCGGCGCGTCGTTCGCGACGCTCGGGGACACACGCACGTTCGTGACGAGATGCCGGCACCGTGACGGCGGATCTTCCGCCCAATGCGTGCCCGACTGCATTTGGTTCACCCGGATGCGCAGCGAATCGAAATCGTCGTAGAAGTGCGCCATCTCGATACCCCGGGGTACCTCGTCCTGGTCTCGCTGGCGGCGCAACCGATTCTTGCGCACCGGCATCCAGTACAGGATGTCGTCGGCGAACAGCTCCAGCCAACGATCCCACTGCCAGTGGTCGAGCAGCTGCGCCTCGGTGAACAGGAATTGCTCGATGCGGTGCTGCAGCACCACGCGTTCGAGTTCCCCGGCGGTCACGGTATTCGCGTCGACGGTCATCGAGCACCTCCCGCCGTCCGGGCGGTCGACGCGGGCTGCGGCCGGCTGTCGGCACCGCGTTCCTCCGGCGGGATCACCGGCCACGTCTCGCTGGTCATGAACTCCAGCCAGCGCCGGTAGAATCCGCGCTGCCCCGCCTCACCGAAGAACGAGTCGTAGTACTCGCCCGGCATTTCGGGATGGTCGCCGCCGGTGCCCAGACCCATCTCGTAGTTCCATGCCATCTTCCGCGCCTGGTAGCCCTGCTCCAGGATGGCACCGATCATGCCCCAGTTCTCGCCGTCGTCCGTCTCCACGACGCCGGCAGCACCTTCGGTGAACGACGCGGAAACCTGCTGGGCTCGCTTCGCCTCCTCCGGCGCGTTCTTCTCCACGACAGTGAAGGACCAGATTTCGAACTTGTTGGGTCCCTTCGGATGCCATACACGGATGTTGGCCGATCCGGGTAGACCGGCGAAGTTCGGGAAAGCATTGAAATTGGCGACCATGTCGGCACGGTCGCCGACCCGCTCGCGGGCGATGCGGCGCTTGTTCTCGTTGTACTGGCCCAGTGGATCGTCCGAGAACCGGGTGTGGCGCTCGAACAGGAAGCTCTCACCATGGCCTTCACGCAGCGATACGTGCGCCCCGTCCTTGGCCTCGAAACCGGGCCCGAACGACAGCAGCGACGACAGGTGACTCGTCGTGGCGTGGTAGGTGTCGCCGGCGAACTGCTCGGCGGCGAGCTTCCAGTTGGCGTTGATAGTCCACTTGATCGCCCCGGGAAGAACCTCGATGCCGCCCTCGGCGTGGTCGACCCAGCCGTCGATGTAGTACTTCAGGTCACCCAGGTACTCGTGCAGCGGCGGTGCCGTTGGGTCGAAGTTGCCGAAGATCAGCCCCTTGTAGCTGTCGATTTGGGCCACCTGGATCAGGCCGTTGTCCTCGAGCGACAACCTGTTGTAGTACGCGTCGTCGAGGTTCGGCACGCCGACGAGCTTGCCGGCGCTGTCGTACGTCCACCCGTGGTAGGTGCACATGAACGAACGGGTGTTGCCCTCCTCGGCACGGCAGACCCGCATGCCCCGATGCCGGCAGACGTTGAGGAACGCTCGGACGCTGCCGTCGGGCTGGCGTGTCACCAGCACCGGGTCGCCGCCCATGTAGGTGGCGAAGAAGTCGTGGGGCTCCGGGATCATGCTGTCGTGCGCCAGGAACAACCACGAACGTCCGAAAATGCGTTCTTGCTCCAGCTTGTAGATTTCGTCGCTGACGAAGATCTCGGGTCCGACGATACCCTCTTTCCAGTTCACCAGCGATTGCAGATGGTCGGCGTCAACGGCCACGATATTCCCCTATCTCTCTCAGGGTTCGGCACGGAAGACGATGCGCCTTCCGGCATCTGGGTGGGTGTCCGACCTGCACCGCGCTCACTTTGTGCAGTCCAGGTCGATCCACTCGTTCTGGGTTTTCGAACAGCGACGTCAGTCCTCGAGCACGACATAGACCACGCCGTCGATCACTTCCACGTCGTACCTGGCCAGCGGGACGGTCGCCGGGGGCGCCGTGACCGCTCCTGTCCGGATGCAGAACTTCGCGAAGTGCCAGCCGCACTCGATCTGGTCACCGTCGATGTAGCCCTCGTCGGCGAGCGACGATTTGTCGTGCGAGCACCAGTCCGCGGTGGCGTAGAACTCGCCGTCGATGTTGTACACGGCGATCGGTGGACGTGTGTCGACTCGGATTACGTTGCCGGGTTCGAGATCTGTGACCGCGCAGGCACGCACCACATTTCTCGAAGTCTCCGTGCTTGCCATGGTTTTCCTCCTCCTACCTATGCACTCCTACCGAGGTACGACGGTTGCGGGTGACGGGGCGTCGTCGAGCGTGCGCAGGTCCACGGACGGGTCGGCGAGCAGCGCCGGATCGGGGCGCATCCGTTTGTCGATCATGGTCATGGCGGTCCGGATGTCCCGCCGTCGGTTGACGCCGATCGCCGCGGTCACCGCTCCGTCACGGAGATAGAACTGGGCGAAGTCCATCTCTTCCGGATCGCCCCGAATGATCACCGTGTCGTCTGCTCGGGCACGACCGGCAGCCTGGACATTGATTTCCCCCTGGTCGGACCAGAACCAAGGCACGTCACGGAAGGGTTCGCGGTGCCCGAGCATCGATCGGGCTGTCGCGATGCCCTGGTTCTGTGCGTTCTGCCAGTGTTCGAGCCGCACCTGGCCCCCCGCGAACTCGTTGGGACCGCACGCCACATCGCCGGCGGCGAACACGCCCGGAAGCGACGTCTCGCCGAACTCGTCGACAAGGATCCCGTTGCCGACCTCGATGCCGCTGTCGCGCGCGAGATCGTCCACCGGTACCACGCCGATGCCGATCACGACCAGGTCGGCATCGACAACCGTGCCGTCGGCGGTGTGCACCCGACGAACCCGATGATCACCCTCGATGCGCGTCACGTCGGCGTTCGTGTGGATGGCCACCCCCTGGTCGCGATGCCACTGTGCCAACCGATCGCCGACACGGCTGCCGAGGGCACGGCGGAGCAGCGCGTCGTCACGCTCGAGCACGGTGACCGTGTTTCCGAGTGCCACCGCAGCCGCGGCGAGCTCCATCCCGATCAACCCGCCGCCGACGATGACGACGGATCCTCCGACCTGCATACCGTCACGGACGGCGAGCGCGTCGTCGACGGTGCGCAGGAAGTGCACGCCGTCGAGTTCCATCCCCGGGATGTCCGGGCGGCGTGGTGCCGTGCCGGTGCAGATCAATACCTTGTCCCCGCGGATCACCGACCCGGTGTCGAGACGGATACGGCGCTCGTGGGGGTCGATATGGGTCGCCCGGGTCCCGAGGAGCAGTTCGATATCGTTGTTGTGGTAGTACTCCGGATCACGGAGCAGGATGTCCTCTGGTGTCCGGCCGCCGAGGATCAGCTCCTTGGAAAGTGGTGGGCGATCGTACGGGAGACGATGCTCGGACCCGACGAGGACGACGCGACCGTCGAATCCCTCGGTGCGGAGCGTCTCGACTGCTCGTGTGCCGGCCAGGCTCGCGCCGACCACGACGTAGGTTTCGGTCATCTCGGTATCTCTGTCGTATCGATTGTGCGTGTAGATGCGATGGGTGTTTCGGGGTCAGGACTCGCTGTCGGTGTCGGGCCGGTCCCGGTGGTGCCCCCAGAGACTGGTGGCGTCGTAGTTGGTCACTCGCCAGGTCGTGTCGTCGACCAGCCGCCCGTCGTAGCCGTACTCGACCTCGGATCCTGACGGGTTCTTCATGAAGAAGGAGATCGCTCGGTCGTTCGTGTGCCGCCCCAGCGTCTCGGTCAGGGTGACTCCGCGGCTGTCGACCTCGTCGAGGGTGCGCCCGACGTCGTCGATGTCGTCTACCTCGAGCATGAAGTGCCCCAGCGCGGGTGCCAACTCTTCATTCTGCACGAACGCAAGGCTGTGGTGACGGGGGTTGACGTGCAGGAAATGCACTTTCCGGCCGTGGAATTCGATCGTGTCGCTCAACCGGAATCCGAGTGAGCCGAGATAGAACTCCTTGGCCGCGTCCAGGTCGGTCACGAAGAAGAAGACGTGCCCCAACCCGAGATCGCCGGTGACGAACCGGACGCCGCGCGGCGAGACGAACGGGTACTTCGGGATGTGGGGCCCGTAGAAGAACTCGAGCCGGTGGCCGTCGGGATCGACGCATCGGATCAAGCCCTCGACCCGACGTTCCTGGGCGCACGCCTGATCCTCCTCGACGGTGACGCCGGCCGCCGAGAGACGGTCGCCGAGATCGTCGAGTGCCCGCCGATTCGCGACCTCCCATCCGATGTATGCCGCACCGCCGGTCTCGCCCTGATGGATCGCGAACCTCCAGGACTGCTCGTCGGCCCGGAGCAGCACGGTGTCGCTCTCCACACCGATCTTCTCTGAAACATTCTGCAACCCAAGAACTTCAGTTCCGTATGTGCGCCAGTCGTCCAGTTTCTCCGCATACAGGCCCAGGTACCCGAGTCCGACGATTTCGGTCATGATCGCGTGTTGCCTTCCTAATATCTGCCGTGGGACATGAGCCCGGTTCCGGCTGTCCGCGTCCAGCTTCGAGGTTCGATGTCGTTGCGACAATGCCTCCGATCCGCCCACCGGAACACCCGGGATGCAAGCAATTCACTCTCTCAACGAGAGGAATGTCCGTACGGCTGCGACGAATTCGCGGGGACGTTCGAACGGCGGCCAGTGCCCGCACTCGTTGAGCACGACCAGATCCGCATTCGGTAGATGGCTCAGCAGCAGAAGCGCGCCCTCGAGCGGCACCATTCGGTCGTGCCGGCCGTGGACGACCAGGATGGGAACCGTGACCGACGGCAGCGCATGGAGATTGCCGCGCGGCACACTGGTCGAGCGGGACCATGCTTCGGCGTGTTCGGGTTCACGGCACCGCCACCGGTACATCCGGTCGACGAGATCGTCGTCGACGAGGGCGGTGTCGTGCAGCAGTGCCCGCAGCAGGCGGGCGATGCGATCCCGATCGGGCCGGCCGCTCTGACATTCGTCGAACAGTCGCGCCACTTCGGTGGGGGCCGGGGCGAGCAGATACGGGTCCCCGCCGGTGGAGGCACTGCAGCCACCGATCACCAGCCCGGTCACCCGCTCCGGCGCGGTCAACGCGAGGTCCAGCCCGACCGTTCCGCCGGTTGACACACCGATCACCGTCACGGCATCGAGACCGAGTTCGTCGAGGACGGCTACCGCGTTGCGTACATACAGGTCGTGTACCGGTTCGTGGAACTCACGGGGGCCGCTGCGCCCGAAGTTGGGATAATCCACGACGATGCAGCGGTGATCGGTGGCGAGGTCGGCGAGGACCCTCTGATAGACCAACCAACCGGTCGTGCCCGGCAGTGGACCGAACGCCGGGTTGATCAGCAGGGGTTTTCCCACACCGACGTCGTGGTAGTGGACGGTACCTCCGTCCACCTGCAGCGTGCGGCTTCCCCAGTTCTCCGACAGCTCCGACACGGTGTCCCTCTCCCTAACCGTCAACTCAGCTGATCGCGCCCGCACCGAGACGCAGGTCCGGACCGTCGTGCTGTGCCGACACCGAGATCGCCACCAGCACCGCCTGTTCGAGTAGAGCGAGCGGCATCGACGGCAGCGGCGTCGTATCCCCGGTAGCCCGAGCTGGAACCACCGGTATGTGCACCATCCCGGCCCGCACCTCCGTGCCCGCCGTGAGATGTCGAGCGAGATAGAATGTTTGGTTGCACAGGTACGTGCCTGCCGTGTTGGACACGTACCCCGGAAGGCCGGCGCGGTGCCAGCTATCCATAACCGCCTTGACCGGAAGCGTGGCCAGATACGCGGGGGGCCCACCCACGACAACCGGCTCGTCAATCGGCGTGCTGCCGTCGGTGTCGGGAATCGGAAAGTCCCGAACGTTGAGCGCCACGCGTTCGAGCGCGGGCGCGGTGCGGCCAGGAGCCACCCCTGTCACCACCACGACGTCCGGGCGCGCCCGATCGAGTGCCGAGACGAGTGCGGACTCCACCGTGGCAGTGTTCACCGGTAGCACGGACCCGACGATTCGGTGGTCGCCGACCTGTCGTCCGTCGAGGCGGCGCGCGATCGCGCCGCTCGGATTGTCGGTCTCCTCGGCATAATCCCCGAAGCCGGTGACGAGAACGGTGCTCATCCCGCGGGCACCGTCGCACACCGGTCCTGGAAGGCCGCGAATTCGGTGACGAACCACTCGGGACGTTCCAGCATGACCGACGACTGTGTCAGCCCGGGTGCGATGAACAGTTCGGTGTTCGGGGCCTGCTTGTGCCAGATGAACGCGTCGTCGACCGGGTGGATCGAGTCGTCGAGATCGCCGCGGCACACGAGGGTGGGAACGTCGATCTCCGACAGATGCGGCCGGAGGGTGAAGTATTCCTGGAACTCGGCGGTGCTGCGCGTGGCGGCGTAGAACGCCACGGCATCACGCCAGTCGTCCCCGTGGAGCTGTTGCCATTCGCGCGCCTGATCGCTGTCCGGATCGACTTCGGTGAAAACCGAATTGAGAGACGCATTCCCACTGTTGCTCAAGCCGACGATGGGGGCATCCACCGTGAGCGTGCGCACGCGGGCCGCGTCGTCGAGCACGAGCCGCCCGGCGATCCGCGAGCCCAGGGAGACACCGGCCACATGCACCCTATCGAGGCCGAGAAGGTCCAGCAGGCGCCACAGATCCTCCACCCAGACCTGCGGGCGTTCGAGCGGCGCGACCCGGGCACTCCGACCGAGTCCCCGCAAGTCCGGCACGATCATTCTGTACCTACGGGCCAACTGCGACACGAGATCGCCGAACCAGCGCCCGGATGCCGCAGCGCCGTGGATGAGCAGGACCGGATCACCCTGCCCTTGATCCTCGTAATGGATTTCGACACCGTCGATTTCCACAGTAGCCATGAGTGTGTATCCCCTTTCGGAATCCAGACTGTCGGGGCATCAGGCTGGTGCGGAGCGCCGCAGACGGCAATGCCAGTGTTCCGCCTGATGGTCCGAACGACCCGACGATCCGGCGATGTTCCAACCAACGGACCGTCGAGATTCCACACGCCTCCCCGGCAGTCCAGGGTGAACTCCCACAAGGCGATTCACTCGAGGAGTAGACATGGCATCGCACATCGACCACACGGATCACACTGTCGAACAGTTGAGAATGATCGACACCCTCGCGGATCTGTTGTTGCGGGCGGAAGCGGAATGTACCGACCGGGCACCGCTCACCGACGAGTATCCGGAACTCGACATCGAAACGGCCTATCGCGTACAGGACGAGATGCTGAGTCGGCGAGTGGAGCGAGGGGAAAGCGTGGTCGGTGTGAAGCTGGGGCTGACGTCCGTCGCCAAACAGCGTCAAATGGGTGTGTCCGCACCGTTGACCGCCTGGCTGACGGACGCGATGGTACTGCCGCCGGGCGCCCCGCTGCCGCAGGACCGTCTGATCCATCCGCGCATCGAACCGGAGATCACGTTCGTGATGAAACGGCGTCTGGTCGGGCCCGGCGTCACCGCCGCTACCGCACTCGCGGCGGTGGATCGGGTCTACGCCGGTCTCGAGGTAATCGACAGCCGGTTCGCCGACTTCCGCTTCACGCTGCCGGATGTGATCGCCGACAACGCGTCGTCGGCATATTTCACGACCGGGTCGGTCGGTGTCGATCCCGCGGGGCTACACCTTCCGTTGGAAGCGTGCCTGCTGGAGTCCGATGGCCGGGTCGTCGACGTCGGTGTCGGCGCGTCGGTACAGGGTCATCCTGCGCAGGCGCTGGCGCTGGCTGCCAATTCTCTTGCCGAGCGCGGACACGCAATCGAGGCCGGGTGGATCGTGATGACCGGTGGAATGACCGATGCCGTGGCGGCGCCGGCAGGGACAATGATCTCCGCACAGTTCACCCACCTGGGTTCGGTCGGGCTGATGTGCTGACGGTCGGGGATCGGAACATACCGATCGGTCTCCCGGTGTTCATGTACGTGTCTCGGTAGTTTCTCGGTAGTTCCCCCGATGTGACGGTTCCCACTGCCCTCTTACAGTCGACGAGCAGGTCGAACGCGAGACACAGCGCGTACGCCGGCCCCGAAAGGCCGTGTACAGCCATCGTGCGTGTCGCCGCGGACAACAGCCCCAGACCGCCGACCGGCGGTCGGCCCTCGCGACCGAGAGGCAATCATGATCCCGTCCAGCACCACTGCACCGATCCGGCCGCCCGCCCACTCCCCGAACAACGGGGCGAACATGAAGCTGATCCCCGGCCATGAGCATCCCGACCGGGACTCGTCCACCTCGGTGGCGAAGGCCCTCGCGCTCCTGAGCAGCTTCACCCCAAATCGACCGAGGATGGGGGTGTCCGAAATCGCACGCCGTGCCCGTCTCCCGAAGTCCACCGCCCATCGACTGCTCACCGTCCTGGTCGAGTGGGAGATGGTGCACAAGCACGGTACCGAGTACTCTCCCGGCCCGCGGTTGAGCGAGCTGTCCGTACTCGCCGAGCGACCCGACACTCAGGATCTGCGCCGTGTGGCACTTCCGCACCTGCTGGACCTGTACGAGATGACCCACGAGACGGTAAATCTGTGCGTACTCGCCGGGCAGGACGCGTTGTACGTCGACAAGATCCACGGTCACAACAGCGTCGACTCGCCGGCGTGCGTCGGTGGTCGGATCCCAGCCACCAACACTGCGGTCGGCAAGGCGCTGTTGGCATTCAGCAGCAATGACGTACTCGCCCGTGTCGCAGACAATCTGCGTCCCGCCACCTCCTTCAGCATCGCTACACCACTGCAACTCGCGCGCGATCTCGACGCCGTCCGACAGTTCGGTATCGCATATGACCGACAGGAGACGAAGTCCGGACTGACCTGTGTCGCTGCACCCATCCGCGGCTGGTCGGGGGCGGTCGTCGCCGCCGTATCCATCTCGGGTCCGGTGCACCGCTTCCGGCCCGCGAGCGCGGTACCCGCCATCCGTATGGCGGCCGCCGGGATCGCCAAACTCGCTCAGGAGGCGAATTGGCAACGACAGAGTCACGGTTAGCGACGCCGGCCTCCCCTCCCCCACCCCGCACCGTGATACCCACGTCCACAGAGAGGACCGACCCATGCCGCTACTGACCTTCGAACTGCCCGACCGAGAACAGGTTGCAGTGACGGTCAACACCCTTCTCAACGCCGGTTACGCCGGTCGCAGCCAGGCGGACGTTGCCGCCCATATCGAGGAGTTGGCAGAACTGGGAGTTCCTGCACCGCAGCGAATTCCGTGCATCTACCCACTTTCGCCGTATCTGGCCATGCAGGTCGACGATGTGACCGTCCAACACGAACTGACCTCCGGAGAGGCGGAATGGGCACTCGTGGTATGCGGAACGGAGCCAAACGACTTGCTACTGACTGCCGCCTGCGACCACACCGACCGACATCTCGAGCAACACGGCGTGGCATGGAGCAAACAGGCCGCACCCGATGTACTTGCCCGCCAGGCGTGGCGGCTGACGGATGTCGCCGACCGCATCGACCAACTCACCCTGACCGGTAAGGTCCTGACCGACACTGGAACTCAGGTGATCCAGGATGGCACACTTGCCGAACTGCTGAGCCCGCTGTACTGGGTGGACGAACTGCGGGAACGCGGCTTGCTCGAGCCCGGCACCGTTCTCATGTCCGGCACCATCCCGATGCGCACCGAGGTCGACCAGTTCAGCGCCGGCTGGAGCGTCGAACTCGGCGATCCTCACACGAACCGGTCGATTTCGTTGTCGTATTCCGTGCAGCAGACTCCACCCGCGGTCGACTGACGCATCGTCCGATCGCTTCACCTTCCAGGAGCCGTAATGCACTCATCTTCAGATCCTTGGTCCCCGCTGACACTCAGATCAGGTACCACACTCAGAAATCGATTCCTTCTCGCGCCCATGACAACCGATTCCTCTCATCCGGACGGATCGGCCACCGAGGCCGAGCTGACCTATCTTTCCCGCCGGGCCGCAACCGGATTCGGCGCGGTGATCACCTCCTGCGCCTACGTCCATCCTGCCGGGCGGGCATGGCAGGGAATCGGTGCGTCCGGCGAATTCCACCTCGACAGTCTGCGAGCGGTCGCGCGCGCGGCACGCGGTGACGGTGGCGTCGGCATCCTGCAGATATACGACGGTGGTCGAATCGCGCTACCCGAACTGATCGGACCCGACGCCTTGCGTGGCCCCTCCGCTGTGCCGTCCGCCCGACCCGATGCCCGCACACCCAGAGCGCTCCGCGACGACGAGATCGAGGGTCTCCTCGCCGCGTTCGGACAGGCGGCGGCCTACGGAGTGAAGGCGGGCTTCGACGGCATCGAAATCCACGGCGCCAACCACTATCTGATCCATCAGTTCTTCTCCCCGCGAGCCAACCGCCGCACCGACCTGTGGGGTGGCAACCTCGAGGCACGGATGCGATTCCCGCTCTCCGTCGCCCGCGTCGTGCGCGAAACTGTCGGCGACGCAGTGACCGTCGGGTTCCGGATCACACCGTTCGAATCCGAAACGGGCGGGTACACACTTGACGACGCCGCGAGGTTGGCCGATCGACTGGCCGCCGAGGGCATGGACTACATCCACATCTCCATGGACAACTTCCGCCGCAACTCGCCACAGCCGGAAGACCGGGACTGGACGAAGAGCCGACAGCAGGTGGAGTCACGTAATCCGATCGAGGCGATCGCCGAGGCGGTGGACGGGCATAGCGCCGTGGTCGCCAGCGGGGGCATACGCACCCTGGACGACGCCCGGACCGCCCTCACTGCCGGTGCCGACCTGGTCGCGATCGGACGTGCGGCGCTCGTCGACCCGGAATGGGTGGACAAGATACAGGCCGGCGCACATTCGCAGATCCGCACCCACTTGCCACCGGATGCCGGCGACATCGAATCGACCCTGACCATTCCACCGCGAATGGTGCGCTACCTGCTCAGCCGCCCGGGATGGATTCCGCGGGTAGGACAGGACAGCTGATCATGAACGACACCTTGCAGATAGCGTTGTGCCAGATCGCGTCGACCGGCGATCCGGACCGCAACCTTGCCACGGTCCGCGCCGAGGTCGGACATGCCGCCCGCGCCGGCGCCAGGGTTGTGGTGTTCCCGGAGGCCACCATGGCGCACTTCGGGACCGAACTCGGCGCGGTCGCCGAACCGATCGATGGACCGTGGGCCTGTGCGGTCGCCGCCATCGCGGACGAGCACGATGTGCTCGTCGTGGCCGGCATGTTCACCCCCGACGGTGCCCGCGTCCGCAACACCGTGATCATTACCGGTCTCGGTCAGCATTTCGGCTATGACAAAATCCACCTCTACGATGCGTTCGGATACCGCGAATCGGACACCGTGGCACCCGGCAGCGAATGTGTCACGGTCACCGTCGACGGTCTGGTACTCGGCGTCGCCACCTGTTATGACATCCGCTTTCCCGCTCTGTTCCAGCGGTTGGCCGAGGACGGCGCGAGCGCGGTACTGGTACCGACGTCCTGGGGAGCCGGCGACGGGAAAGCCGACCAATGGGACGTGTTGGTACGGGCACGGGCCCTCGACTCTGGGTGTTGGGTACTCGGATGTGATCAGGCCGACCCGCGTACGGCCGGTGTCGCGGTCCGGCCCGACGCTCCCACCGGGATCGGGCGGTCCCTCGTTGCGGATCCCTCGGGTGCCGTCGTGGCGCGCCTGGGCGCCGAATCGGGGATGCTCCTCGCCGGTATCGACGGCGCCGCGTCAATCGCGGCGCGGCGACGAACGGGCGTGCTGGCCAACCGTTCCCGCACGGTGTACTAGCTCGTTCAACGCCGCTGTGTGGCCAGCAGGACCGCGACCTGTGTCCGCGAATTGACACCGAACTTGGTGAAGATGTGTTCGACATGGCTGTCCACGGTGCGCAGGGCGATCACCAGTGTCTGTGCTATCTGTTTGTTCGTGAGCCCCTGGGCAAGCAGCTGGGCGATCTGCGTCTCGCGGGGCGTAAGGAGGGCGAGGAGCGCGTCCTCGGACGAGAGTTCCGCCTCGTCCGAGGACTCCTCACCGAGCGCGTAGTCGATCGTGCGATCCACCTCCATCCTCGCGCCCTCCTCGAATTGATATTCGAACTCCTTCTCTCCAAGCACCTTTCGGACATCAGCTTCCGTACGGCTGCTCCAGGATCGCAGTTCGAACCCACCCGGGTAGATCCCCAGCGGCTCCCACATCCGACGCACCGCCCCCAGAAGCCGCGCCGAGCGCACGGCATCACCTTCGGCGCACGCAACCCAGGAGAGCAACTCCACAACCACAGCGATACCCAGCACGTCGTGGAAGGGTCGTTTGACCGCGAGCGCCTCCCTCAACGCGCGTGCCGCGGCCGCAGCGTCTCCGCGCATCCAGTGCGCCAGTCCCGTGAATGTGAGAACCCACGACAGCGACCACCGCTCGCCTAGTTCTTTGCATAGGTGAAGCCCTTGTTCGAGCACCGCGAGAGCCCGTTCGGGCTCCTGCCGGTGACACAGAGCCCACCCCAGGTGCTCCATCGCGAGGACCTGCTGCGCAGATGTCCCGTTCTCCGACTCCATCGCCATGCCCTCCTCGATCAAGGTCATGCCCAGCGATGGGTTGCCGAGGTTGTGCTCGGCAATGCCGCGTATGTGGGTCGCGTGAGCGAGTCCGATCGCGTCTCCTGCTTGCCGAGCGGCGTCCTGACTGCCACGAAGCAGATCGAGCGCGACGACGGCCTTACCTTCGGCTATCGCGAGATAGCCGTTGGCCCACAACGCTGCTGCACGTTCGGGTCCAGCATTGTCGTCGAGCGCCAGGCACCGGTCCAGCCAGTGCCGTCCCTCCCGTTGCTGTCCGCATCCGAGCCAATACCAGAAAAGCGCCGAACTCATGCCGAGCGCGGCGCGCCCTCCCTCGGGGTCGGAAACCAGCGAATCCAGGACTGCTCGCAGATTCGCCTGTTCCCGACGCATCCGTTCGACCATTTCCTCCTGGCCGGGCCCGAACCAGTTCTCGTCGAACTCGCGTGCGAGCCGCTGGTAGTACGCGCGATAACGCCCGACAACCGCAGCGTCGAGCGGATCTTCGCGCAGTTTCCGCAATCCGTACTCGCGCACCGTCTCGAGCATGCGATAGGTGGGTCCGTCGCTCGAGTTGTGCATCACAAGGATCGATTTGTCCACTAGCGCCGCGATGTGTTCCACGACGACCTCTCGGGGGAGATCGTCGTCGCTGCAGACACACTCGGCGGCGTTCAGGTAGATGGAGCCGGTGAAGATCGACATGCGTTCCCACAGAAGCCTCTCGTGCTTCGAGCACAGGTCGTAACTCCAGTCCAGGGTTGCCCACAACGACTGATGGCGGGGGGCAGCGGAACGGTCGCCCAGGCTGAGAAGCCGGTGGTGGTCGTCCAGACGAACCAGCAATTCGCGGGGTGACAGTGCCCGCATCCGTCCAGCCGCGAGCTCGATCGCCAACGGCAACCCATCGAGCCGACGGCACAGTTCCTCCACCGTACGCTCGTTGTCGGCGGTGATCCGGAAATCCGGCGCCGCAGCCGTGGCCCGTTCCTCGAACAACCGCATGGCCTCCGGGCGTACGTCATCGGAGCCCCGGCCGCTGCGCGAGACGTGGACCGGAAGCGGCTCGACCTTGAAGATGTGTTCACCGGTGACACGCAACGGTTCGCGGCTGGTGGCAAGGATCCGCAGCCCAGGGCAAGCGGACAGGAGGTTCCGTACCAGGATCGCGGTTTCGTCGAGCAGATGCTCACAGTTGTCGAGGACCATCAGCATCTCGCGCCCGCGCAGATAATCGACCAAAGTCGCCACCACATCCGACTGGTGAACCGGGGCTCCGACAACCTGGGCCACCGTCATCGCTACCAGTGCCGGGTCGGCGACCTCGGCCAGCTCGACGAGCGTTGCGTGATCCGCGAAGCCGCGCTCGGCTTTCCGGCCGACGTGCACCGCGAGACGCGATTTGCCCACACCACCGATACCGGTGAGGGTCACCAGCCTCGAGTGAGCAAGCAGTCGCCGGATCTCAGTGGTTTCGGTGCCTCGTCCGACGAGGGCCGTCACATCTGCAGGGAGCCGCGGCGGCGGAACATCGGGCATCATGTCCTCTCAATAGTCCATGCTGCGCCGATGTTCAAGGGTAGCGGGGACGGACCGGGTGCTCGGTGTTCGTCGAGTTCAACGACGATGGGGGGTGTTCGACGACCGATCCCGCATCGGCCGGATCGCCGATGTGTGGGAGTCCCGGGGGTCGGCCGGCGGAAGGTCACGCTTCGACGTCGCGCTGGCGCTGCCGCTTCCGCTGCCGCCGCAGCAACTCGGCGTGGGCTTCGGAGAGCGTCAGGAAACGCCCGTCGGCTGCTACCCGGACCGCCATGCCGCGCTCGACGTCTGCGACGAAACGTTCCAGTGATTCCGTATCCCATGTATGGACGGGCCCGGGCGGCCACATTATCGGCATGTGCATCTCATCTCCTCCGAAAGTGTCAGCCGAACGAGGATCCGGACATTCCGTGTCCGGAGTATGAGGTTGGAACGCTAGATGGATATCCCCGGGATCGTCCACGGCACCGTTCTGCGGTGCGAGACACCGCCGAGATCGCCATTGGGCAGCGAGCAGTCGAGCAAGTGACGTTTGTGAACCTGTTCGCGGGCCTTGAACAGCACGATGGCGCTCAATCGGATCGTGTCAGGAACGCGGGACGCCAGGTGGTGGGTTTTGTGTGGCCGCCGGTGGACTACTCAGTGCCACGTGACGTCGAGCTTGTCGATGGCGTCGAAGTGGAATCCGAACTGGTCCCCGTACACGTCGAATCCCTTGTTCTCCGGGTAGTCGAGGGTGGCGTGGCGTTCGAGGATCGCCACCACGCGGGCCTGGTCGTCGTTCGCCAGGGCTGCGGCGATCTCCCGTGATTCCTCGGCGCTGAACGGGACGTCGGAGTTGCCGAAGTCCAGTGTGCGGGTGCGGTAGTCGTATCCGACTTCGTCGCCGTTGCGGACGTGCACCCGGCCGGTGACCCGGATCGTGGCGACCCTCGGTGTCCCGTCCGGCCGGAAGACACCGGCCTTGCGCATGGTGTCCGTCGCTTTCGCGGCGTTGAGTTTGGACTTCGCGTCGTTGCGCAGCTCGTTGGTCTTGCCCGACATGTACTTACGCACCGACGAGGGGGCGCGACCGATCTGCTGCGCCACGGCGTTGACGCCGCCGAGGCGTTGGATCGCGGCGCGGCGCTGCGCCAACTCAGCGACCTCAGGATGGGGAATACGGCCCTGCTGCGCCCAGCGGCGCAGCGTCCGGTCCGAGGGCGGGGTGCGGCCGGCATCGATCGCGGCTTGGCGCAACCCGTCGTTCCCGATCTCGCTGCGCAGCTGCCGGACCGAGACCCTCGCGGTCAGCCCCGCCAGGCCGCGGCTGGTTTCCTGCGCCTTGGCGATGCCTTCGGCCGCGGCGGCCGCGACCGTGACGCGCATGCCGTCGAGACCGGTGGTTTTCTGCGGCACGGATTTCGAGCGCGGCTTGGGCAGGTGCAGCGCCATCTACTGCTCCTCGTCGGTGTCGGTGCCGTAGGCCGCGGCGATCGCGAGCCGAACCTCGTGGGTGGTTTCGGCGGCCGCAAACGCCAGGATCATCTCGTCGGTCAGCTCCACCTGCTTCTCGAGGGTCATCTTGCCGAGGGCGGCACTGTCGTCGGCGATGTCCTGCCCCTCTCCCAGCAGATACACCCAGGAGTCGGTCATGGTACGGATCGGCCACCGTCCGGTCTCGCGGGCGATGCGCATCGCCACCCGGCGCCCGCGCCACCGGCAGTGCGCCATGATCGCCGCCCGCCACAACGGCTGGTGGTGATGCTGCATCCGGCTGGCGGTCCACATGTCGGGGTTGACCATCCGACCCACGTACCCCTTGTAGCAGGCGCCGAGGAACCGCTTCATCGCCACATCCCCGGTCTCGACCGCGACGGTGCGGGCCTCGCGCAGGATCTTCGCCCACTTGTCTAGGGCCCGGCCCTGTTCCTCGTAGACCCAGGCGTCGGTGACGTCGAGGTCGTCGATGTCCAGGCCCATTCCGCCGTCGGCGATCGGCGCGCACAGTCCTTCCAGGCTGACGGTGGTGATCCAGGTCCGCACCGGCTGGTCGTGCAGCATCGCTGGGTGCGGCAGCGGGAGCTTGTCCGGCAGGGCGTACTGGCCGGCGGCGGGCAGGGTCACGCGCCAGATCCCGAACGCCGGCTTGTCGACCGCGGCGGCGGCCGCGACATCGGCACCGCTCAGGTTGCGCACGCGGCCGTAGCCGAACGAGAGCATCCCGGCCGAGGCCAGGTAGGCAGCGCGCTGGTCGATGGTGACCAGCCGGGTCACCCCGTCGAGATCGTCGTCATCGGGAATCCGGGACCAACCGGCGGCAGGTTCGAGATCGCCGCGGGGGGCGCCGTCGATCGGTGGGACCGGACCGGCGGCGGTCACCACGATGCCCTTCCCTGTCTGGGTGCGTTCGCGGCGGATCTTGTCGAGAATCGCGGCACCGGTGCGGGCCGGGGTGGGGCCGGGCAGGGTGCCGAGGTGTTTGGCGGACCAGGCCAGGCGGCGGCCGAGCTCGCGGGCGGCGGGCAGGTCCTCGTCGGGCAGGTAGGTGCCGGCGGTCGGCGAGCCGAGGATGCCCATATCCCCGACTCGGTTACCCCAGCCAAAGTCCTTGTTCCAGTACGTCCATACGTACGGTTCGAGGATGAGGTCGACCATTTGGGTGGCCTTGCCGAGCTGACGTTTGAGGTGCACGACGAAGCCGGGATCGCCGCGCAGCTCCCAGCCGGCGGCGATGAGCGGCGGCAGCGTCGCGGCGACGGCCTGGGTCAGGTCCGAGGCGGCGCGGCGGCGCAGCTGTTCGAGGTCGTCGACGTCGTCTTCGCTGCCGGGGTCGATCGTCCAGCCGAGTCGGGCGCAGGAGTCGATGCCGACGAACCACACCTGGGCGGTGAGACCGTGTGGGGTCAGGGCTGCCCAGTGGATCAGCTTGTCCAGTTTCTCGATGGTGTCGACGGGGCCGGTGAGTCGGGCGCCGGAGGGACTGTAGGTGGCTTCGGCGGTGACGATGAGGGCGTGTCCGTCGGCGTCCGTGCCGGTGGGGAGGGATTCCCAGGGTTTCGGGTCGTCGGTGTTTTCTGTGTTCGGCTGGGTGTCGTCGCTTGTTTGGTCGCTGTCGGGGTCTGTGTCGGTGCCGGTGTCGTCGGGGGCCGGATCGGTCGTGGCGTGGGTTTCGGTGCGATTGTGGTCGACTACGTCGTCCTCTACCCGATCCGATTCGCCGGGTGTCGAGGCATCGGGTGGGGCGGGCACGTCGGTGTGTTCGGTGTCGGGTTCGGGTTCGACATCGAAGAGCGTGAACTGTTCGTTGTTTCGGCTCATCGGGGCTCCGCTGGGATTCGCATGAGGGTGTGGCCGTGTGAGGTGCGCGGACGGTGATCGAAGGTGCCGGATGGGAGTGGGTCGCGGCATGGTGTCCCGCAACCAGCCGGTGGGGGTCCGGCTGGTTGCGGAATCATCTTGTCCACGAACGCAAATCGGTTAGCGGAGACCGAGAGCGTCGATGAGGGCGCGTTGTTCGTCGTTGGAGTAGTGCTTGCGCACGGCGGCGGCGAGGACAGCCGGGTCGACGGACAACTTCTTCAGTGCCTGCACCACTTTGTCGGCGGGTTCGATCGGCGCCGACTCGTCCGGATCGTCCTTCGTGGGCGTATTCGGCTGGGAGTCGGCCGGTCCGGGGTCGGCTGTGGACTTGTCCGACTCCGGGTTCTGCGCGGCTTCCCATGCTGCGACCTGTTCCTCGAGGGGCACCTTGGCGAGCGAGCGGGCGTGCCGGATCGCGAGATCGCCGGCGCGCAGCGCCGCTTGGAGTTCCGGTGCGAGTTTGAGCAGTGCGCGGCGCTGGGACACCCATCCCTTGGAGCGTCCGAGTTTGGTCGCGGCGGCGTCGGCACTGCCGAACTCGGCCACCATCAGCTCGACGGCCTTGGCTTCTTCGAGGACGTCGAAGTCGCGGCGGTCGATGTTCTCGCTGGTCGCCGCCCAGAGGATCTCCCCCTTGTTGACGGCGATGCTGTCTCGGACGACGACATCGAGACCGGGGCGGCCGTACTTGACGGCGGCCGCGAGGCGTCGGTTTCCGTTGACGACGATGTACTTGGCGGTGCCGATCTCGGCTTCGTCTTCGGGCCACAGTTTGAGCCACGCGGCCCGGCTGACGGCCGTGCCGGGTTGCAGCTGCCGATCTGTGATGGTGGACAGATCGGAGAGGTCGCCGACCTCGTCGCGGGGATTGCGCGGGTTGGCGACGAGCTCGGCGACCGGCACATCGGCCAGGAACTGGCCGTCGACGGGCTCGGTGGTGATGGGCTTGGGGCTCACGGTTCGCTTGCGGTCGACCGGTGAGTTGTCTCCGACTGCGCCGACCAGCGAGGCGAAGTTCGCGCGCCCTCCCTTGGGGGCCATCAGCGGCCGCCGTCCGCGAGTTCGAGGCTGAGTTTGTAGAAGTCTTCGCGGGCCTGGAGGGAGACCCGGTTGGTTTCGTACTCGGTGACGACCCGACCTTCGGCGGCGGCGCGGGTATGCACCTTGTAGTGGCGCACGACGGTGCGGGCGAGGGGCCAGCCGTTCGCCTGGACGAATTCCCGGGTCTGGTCGAGGTCGACCTTGCCGTCCCGCGGGTCCCAGTTGTTCACCACGACAATGAATTTCTTGCCGAGGGGTTCGAGGACCTGCTTGATGGTGCGGGCGGTCGGGTCGAAGCACAGCGGTTCGGGTTCGATCGGCACGATCACCAGGTCGGCGACATCGAGGACGGCGCGCAGGGCGTCACCGGAGGTGCCAGCCCCGAGGGGGTCGGTGCCGTCGTCGTTGCCGGACAGGTCGATCCAGCCGGGGGTGTCGACGTAGACGTGTTTGATGCCGGGGAGTTTGTCGAGGTTGCGCAGGACCTCGAGGTTGTCGTGGACCTGGTCGATCAGGAACGGGAGTTCTTCGACTCGCGAGGCCCACCAGACCGCCGAGCCCTGGGGGTCGACGGAGATCGCCGCGACCGGGGACTGCACGTCGTCATCGTCGCCGGATGTGAGGACGTCGGCTTTCACCGCGGCCAGATTCATTGTCAGGGTGGATTTTCCGACCCCGCCCTTTTGATTCAGCATGACATGCACAGCCATTGGATACCCTCCGTATGCTTCACCCCCGAGGGGGCTACTTCGGACTTGCACCACCACGTTGCGATCGAGGTGGCGATTGCGCTTCCACTGTAATGGGTTTGAGACCTTTTTTGGTGGATTGCGTCGCTCTGCACAATAGATCCGCGTGGGTCTATTGTGCAACCGGGCAGTATGATCCCGGGCATGGTCCGATACCTGACGTTGCACGAGTTCGCTGACCGTGTTGGGATCGCGTACAACACCGCGAAGGGTTATCTCCGCAAAGGTGTTCTGCCGCAAGCAGATGCAGAGATCGGGCCCAGGCTCGGCTGGCTTCCCGAGACCGTGGACGAGTGGATGTCGAGTCGTCCTGGGCGCGGACGGTGGGGCCGCGACGACCTTCCCCCACGCTGAGTTCCGATCCTCTTGGCGCCCAAAATTTCTCGAGATTTCTTGAGCGCCCTCGGCGTGTCGCCTTCCGAATCGGGCATACCCGCGCGAAGCGCGTCTCGCACATCTGCCCCGACCGACTTTCCGGCACCGGATTACACCACCCAGTTTCGTCACTGTGACGGATATGTGGCGCGAGTCAGCACTCCTATCGACTCCCGGCCGATCGCGAAATGCCTACTTCCGCTACCGAAATGACCGCGCAACCTTCCTGCTACGGTGCAATCACGGAATGCGAGTCCGATACCTCCCGCGCGATCGCTTTCCACCCCGACCGGACGACCGACCTTGTGGTGGTTTACCGCGGTAAACCACCCGTCCTGCACTGAGGTAGCAATGGTCGTTCGAAGCTGCGACTCCCCCGGGGCTTCACCGGCACCGAGCTCCATCGTGTCGGAGAAATCCGCTACAGAACCGACAGGCCACTTCTATTCAACTTCGCGTCACCTTGCCGGCCGGACCTGTGCCCAGCAGACAGCGATGCCCGGACCAGGCTTTCATTCAGGGTTCTTCCCGTCTCGCGGAACTGCAGCGACATGGGAAGAGGTGCGACTGGTTTACCGCGGTAAACCGCCCAGCCCGTCGCGGCGGACATCGCCTTCGCGCTGCAACTGCGGGCCAACCGTGCCCGGACGACCTGTCCAGGATGCCACTCCCCCGGTTTACCGCGGTAAACCCGAGACTCAGCGACGGCCCTCGCTGCAGTTTTCGTGCGAGCATCTCAAGGGCACGAAGAGCGATCCACCGTTTACCGCGGTAAACCAGCAAGACCGACAGGCAGCAGCTACGCCGGCAGGATCCGTGGCATCGCTCCATTGTCGAAGACGATGAAGAACGCCGACATTATCGACATGGTTCACCGCGGTCAACATGTATAGCGCTTTTCGAAGACCGAGGCGAACCCCGCCATGGGCCGGCGGGTGTTAGTGGTTTACTGCGGTAAACCGAGCCATCAACACCAGGCATCGCATTCTGGTGTCGGCTTCTGGTGTCGGTGAAACGTGGGGATTCCCCACTCAAGGGCTGCCGCTTAGGCACACCACTCCCCTGGTTTACCGCGGTAAACCAGGGGAAGACTTGGTCGCGCCCGTTCCACGATGGGATCTCCGCCTAGCCTCGTGCACGCGCATCGACGTCCAGTGGCCCGCACGCGTTCCGCGCGGCAAGGTACTAGAGACACGAGTCGATGGCTCGGCATGTTCGGCCTGAAGGCACCAGCCTTCTGCCGATGTCGACGAGTCTGTTCCGACGTGTTCGGCGCGGTCTACCGCGGTAAACGAGATCACGACCTCCTGTTCGGCGCGCCGGGAAGTCTGAGGCGGTGATCTTTCCCTCGGAGGATGCTTCCTGGTTTACCGCGGTAAACCGGTTCACGGCTATGGCGTCGGGTCCCCTTCCCGCCGACAGCATGCGTGGCACGCCGGTTCCGAGTACAACAGATCAGGGATACCCCTCCCCCCGGTTTACCGCGGTAAACGTCACCTCGAGCCATCCGTTCCAGAATGTCGAAGGATCTCCGCCGCAGACTTGCCTCCACGCCAGCCCCGAGCTCTTCGCGGCACGAGATGTTTACCGCGGTAAACCGAGCCGCACGGTGCACTTCCTCGGCTACAACCACTCTGACGGCCGGAGCAAAAGGGCTACCCTTCGGCGCGATCCCGGTTTACCGCGGTAAACCGGTCCGGGTGTGCGGTGCTGGTGCAGGCGTCGCCTGACGCCGACGACGGGGTGCTAACAGCCGCCATTCCCAGCGAATGCAATGTCAGCGGGCTGACCTACAGCTGTTTACCGCGGTAAACAACGTCAGCCGGAGCAGCCTGCTAGTTCTCGAAGCCAAGAGTTCGGCGGGTTATTACCGAGTTCCCCGTCCCTTCGACGGAGGCGGGCGTGAGACTGTGACCCCGGGCCGGTTTACCGCGGTAAACCAGCCCTCCTGCATCGCTCCTGCGCGGCCGGGTCACGCCGTCCTCGGCGAGGCAACTCCTTCCGTCGCACTGAAAACGCAGATACCACCCCTTCCGTTTACCGCGGTAAACACGATCCGGCTACGCGCTCCGGCGCGATGATGAATCACCGCCAACATCGACGCTCTCGATCATCTCCAGGCAGCCCACCGCGTTTACCGCGGTAAACCGGTGAGCCACACGCCACATCGGACCGGTCGTTCATCAGCTCGAATCTTCCGTTGCAGCGTCACGTACGGCACGTACTGCCGGTTTACCGCGGTAAACAACGGAGGGAATCGCGGTCAGGCCCCGAAACGATCGGGATTGCCAGCGCACATGTGGTGATTCGATGTCACCGCAGCGATCTCCTCAGCGCGTTTACCGCGGTAAACGAGATGCGGTAAACGCGCTCGATCGCATACCGGCGACTCGACGCGACACTCGGTATCCGACGAGAGTCATCGAGTGGTGCACCTGCTGCGGTTTACCGCGGTAAACCGCAGCACTGGATTGAACCGATCAGTTCACGTAGGCACCCCAAGGCTGGCGCATAGCGCTACGACCTGCTGAGCGGATCCCACGCCAACTCGATCGGTGCTCGCGGGAAGTATCTCCGTGAGCACCGCCGCTGCAGGCGACTACCGTCAAGCCAGAGTCGTCGATAGCTCACGGCTCTCCGCGTCACGGCAACGATCCGAAACCGTGTTTACCGCGGTAAACACGGATGACGATCTGGCCGTTGCCCGAAGCAATAGCAAGCCTGGGGCTCGTGGTTTACCGCGGTAAACCACGAGCCCCAGGGGAGCGGTCGGCGTTCATCGACAGGAGCCGCCCATGCAGCTCCCAGTCCACGGCGATCACTGAGGATGGGCCGCTTGGGCACTCACACGGATGTAACGGGGTTCCGGCGGTTCGTCGCGACCACACTTCGTCGGCGTGGTTTACCGCGGTAAACCACGCGGAGGTCGTGTGGACACGCGCGATCATTCTGGGTATGTCAGAAGCACCGCGTGTCATGGCTGTTTACCGCGGTAAACAGCCATGACACGCATCTCGCTGTCACGAACACCGCCAACGACGAGCCGGTGGGGGAGGGGAGTCTCCCGTGTTTCCGTCGGACGGGGAGCGCGCCTACCTCACAGCGCTACCGGAGGGATTGCTTCGCCTGCGGGAGAGGGCTTCTCGAATCTGATTCATGACCGACACCCGCGTGCTTGTAGAGGCGATTCGCATGTCGCGGTCGGACGCCGCCACGGCGGCTCGCCGGCGTTCCAGGTCCCGCTCCAACTTGGCCTCGCGGGCGCGTTCGGAGGGGGAGGGGCCGGACCAATCGATGCGTGCCAGGCGCCAGCGCAAGAACCTGATGGGGTGCCTAAGCGAGCCCCGTTCAGGCCAGGTCCAGCCACGAAGCCTGGTGTCTTCGTTGAGGGTTCTCGCGATATCGCGCCCTGTCCAGCGAGTCGTATCGACGCAATGGTCCCTGAGTGCGTCGCAGACGGATCCGATATGCCTTCCGGTATCCAAGGATGGGGCAAGGGAAATTAGCTCGGCAGCGGCCTTCTGAAGCTGAATTGGTCGAGGATTCGCGTTGCGGGAAGCGGAAGCTCCGGCCGCGTGCGTTCGCGCGCGCGTTGTCTTGTACTTCCTGACGGAAGTAGAACTACATAAAACAACACCAAGAGATTGGGGGCCACCGGTGCGGGATTGTGGATGAATCGGTGGGGTAGGGGTGCGGGGGTCGCGTGAGGCGTTCCCGACGCGTGTAGAGGGCGGAGTGTCCGTGGGCGAGCCAGCGGAGGTAACGCGAATCACGACGGATCTGGGGGAGGTCAGGGCCCAGACGCTTGTCGCCTTCACTTGTTTACGTCCGTGATGGGCTTCGGCGGCCCACTGTTCGATGGTGCGTAGGAATCGGCCCCGGACCATCTCGTGAGCCATCCCCAGTTCGGACAGAACGCGCCGTGCACGCTTGAGGACAGTGATCGAGACGCCGGCTCGCTCGGCGAGGGTCTCCCGTGATGCGGTGACGCGGCGGCCGGTGCGCTGGTCGGCTACGGCGGCCATGCATACCGCGACGGCGAAGACGCGTTCTGGGTCGATGCTGTGGCGCCGGCATATTTGAATGCCGGCGTCGCTATTCAGAATTTCTCGGACTTGGCGTTGCCAGATTGCTCGTCCAGACCAGACGGGGGTGGTCGACTGCATTTCCGGTGGTACCGGAATTGACCAGGTTCGACCGCGTTGGTCGCTTTCGATATTGATTTTCTCGACTCGCGCCACGTTTTCTTGTGCGCGATTTATTGCATCAAAATAGGCGAGGTCATGGGAAGTGGGGGATTGTTGAGTTGCGGCCTCCCGAGCGGCTGGTGCGGAAAATTCGCGGCGTGTCGTTGTGGAAGTTGTTGTATCTGTGTCAGGGCATGAGTTACCCTGAGACGTACCAAGCACGGTATGTCCCTCCAAGAAAGCGGGACCTATCGAGCACCGATAAGCCCTGGTGGGAGCAGTACTTGGAGCGAAGCGGCAACTTCGGTTCCATGTCGAGCGCCAACAGTGGTGAGAACTGAACACACGGTTAGCTGCACTACAACTCGATGAACCTGGTGGAAAGATTCTCGAAGGACAAGCCCCCGTTAGGGGGTTTTGTCTTGTACTGCCCTGTGAGTTATTTACTTATTACTCGTCGGTAAGTTCCGGCTCCTTCCTTCGGTGGGTATCGATGTGGTTTATTTCACCACATCACCGGTCCGTGATCGCGCAGCGACTCGAATTTTATTTTCGGTGCGTCGAGAGCGGCTGTCCACGGCCGAGGACGATATTCGGCGTCTATTTTCGAAAATGAATGTCGGGCACTACTCGGCGCCGTCCCGATCTGAGGGTTCGACGTGGCACTGTCCCCGACTCGCTCTCGACCGCGTGCGCTACTCGGCGTTCTGGGCCGAATGAGAGGCTCGCGGCTCGGGTCCGTCGGGGTGGTTGTCCGCAGCGGATCGCGGGTCGAGAGGGAACTGCCGGCACCGAACCCGCCGCGGCGTTCGGTGCCCGATCTGTTGATGGACGCGGCACGGACCCCCAGTGCCGGCAGGTTTCGGAAAGGATCCGGGTCGCGCCGTCCGTTCAGACGACAGCTGCTCTGCCGGTGCGTTCGTCTCGGCGATACGGACACGCCAGAGCCCTTTCTGTAGGGGAGGGGAGGAACCAGAAGGGTCCCGGGCATCGCAACCCCGACACGGGATCCGTCAACCGCGGGGCATCAGAAGAGCACGGCTGTTCCGTCAGCACGACGGGGTACTCCACTGCGTCGAGGTGATCTGCCGCTCGGGACGACGGTGGTCTGATCACGGTAGACGAGGCCGACGCGAGGTCGTCGAATGGCGAGGTGATGCATGGGGGAATCGAACATGTGACGGTCCTGCGGAGCCAGGATCCTTGTTCAATAGCTGCGGCGTTGTGGCCACGCGCGATCCTTTTCCCGAGGTCTGGGTGCGGAACCCGATGCCGTGTTCACGGATCGGAACACGAAACACTTGCGCGCGCATACGATGACGGTCGACTCGGCCGGAGCTGAGCGCGGCCGGCTGGTGTCCGACGTGGTAGGCGCGGCATTGTGCGTCAATACCGCTCACCCCTG